>NZ_JBAHWD010000040.1:0-83963 GCF_037044575.1 Nonomuraea sp. LPB2021202275-12-8
CGCGAAGCGGACCTTGACGGTGACGCGGGTGGCACGGCGGCCCGCGGCCGCGGTGTCGGCGGCGACCTGCTCGGCGAGGGTGGTGATCGCGGCGGTGATGCCCGCCGGGTCGGTGAGGTCATGGGTGAAGGTGGTCTCGCGGCTGTGGCCTCGGGGGATCCACGGGGTGGTGACGACTTCGGCTTCGCCCTTGCCCAGGGCGAGATAGCGATACCAGGGGCCGTTGGTCGGACCGAAGCGGGCGGCGAGCTCCCGGGGGTCGGCGGCGGCGAGCTGGGCGACGGTGTGCAGGCCGAGGCCGGCGAGCTTCCTCGCGGTCCTCGCGCCGATTCCCCAGAGGGCGTCGGTGGGGCGCTCGTTCATGACCTCGGCCCAGTTCGCGCTGGTGAGGCGGTAGACGCCGGCGGGCTTGGCGAAGTTCGAGGCCAGTTTGGCCTGGTGTTTGTTGTCGCCGATGCCGAGGGAGCAGTCGAGGCCGGTGCGGGCGCGCACGGCCTGCTGGATGGCGGTGGCGAGGGTTTCGGGCTGGTCGGTGCGGGCGCCGATGAAGGCTTCGTCCCATCCCCACACCTCGACGTCCACGGGGAAGTCGTCCAGGGTGGCCATCACGCGTTCGGAGGCGGCCTCGTAGGCGGGCGGGTCGCTGGGCAGGAACACGGCGTCGGGGCAGCGGCGCAGGGCGGTGCGCAGCGGCATGCCGGAGTGGACGCCGTGTTCGCGGGCCTCGTAGGTGGCGGTCGCCGCGACGGTGCGCGGGCGGGTGGGGTCGCCGTCGCCGCCGACGACGACGGGCCTGCCGCGCAGCTCGGGATGGCGCAGGAGTTCGACGGCGGCGATGAACTGGTCGAGGTCCAGGTGCAGGATCCAGTCCCTGGTGGACATGGTTTCCAGTATGCGAGGTCAGGGTGCGGTGGTGTGCAGGAGGTCGTCGCGGTAGATGAGGGCGCGGCGCGGCACCGCCCAGGCCCGGGTGCCGAGGCGGGGTTCGTCGCCTTCGGGGACGACGGTCTGGATGAGCGGGCCGGCGGTTTCGAGGGTGACCAGGGTGCTGGTGCCGAGGTTCTCGAGGACGGAGACGGCGCCGGGGAAGGCGTCGGGGCGTTCGGTGGTGGTCAGGTCGGTGTATTCGGGGCGGACTCCGTACACGATGTCGGTGCCGTCGGGCAGGCCGGTGGGGGAGGGGAGGGTGGCGCCCGCGACGTGGAGGGCGCCGTCGGCGATCTTGCCGGGCAGGAGGTTCATGGGGGTGGAGCCGATGAACGCGGCGACGAAGGTGGTGGCGGGCCGCTGGAAGACGTCGGTGGGGGAGCCGACCTGGACCATGCGGCCGTTGGACATGACGGCGATGCGGTCGGCCAGGGCGAGGGCCTCGGCCTGGTCGTGGGTGACGAAGACGGTGGTGACGGCGAGGTCGCGCTGGAGGCGTTTGAGGAAGGTGCGCGCTTCGAGGCGGAGGCGGGCGTCGAGGTTGGACAGGGGTTCGTCGAACAGGAAGGCCCGGGGGTGGCAGGCGATGGCGCGGGCGAGCGCGACGCGTTGCTGCTGGCCGCCGGAGAGCTGGCTGGGGCGGCGGTCGAGGAGGCCGCCGAGGCTGAGGGTGGCGGCGACCTCGGCGGCTCTGGCGGTGCGCTGGGCGCGGGGGACCTTCTTGATGCGCAGGGGGTAGGCGATGTTGTCGGCGACGCTCATGTGGGGGAAGATCGCGTAGTCCTGGAAGACCATGGCGACGTCGCGGCGGCCGGGCGGCAGCGAGGTCACGTCGGTGTCGTTGATGCGGATGGTCCCCGAGGTGGGGGTCTCCAGGCCGGCGATGGTCCGCAGCAGTGTGGTCTTGCCGCAGCCTGATGGGCCGAGCAGGGCGAAGAACTCGCCGTCGGCGATGGTGAGGTCGATGGCGTCGAGGGCGCGCACGCCGCCGGCGAACACTTTGGTCAGGCCGTGCAGGGAGATCACCGCTTGATCCCTCCGTGGAAGCGGAAGCCGTACCTCTGGGAGACGAACAGGTACATCGCCACCACCGGCAGCGAGTAGAGCAGGGAAAAGGTGGAGATGAGGTCGAGCTTGGGTGCGCCGCCCTCGGTGAAGAGGGTGTAGAGGATGACCGAGCCGGGCGCCTTGTCCGGATCGCGCAGCAGGATGAACTGGAACAGGAAGCCGCCCCAGACGCTGGCGAGTGCCCACACGGCGATGGTGGCCAGGCCCGGCCGGACGAGCGGGACCACGATGTGGCGCAGGATCTGCAGCGGGGAGGCGCCGAAGACGCGCGCGGACTCCTCGTAGGAGGTGGGCGTCTCGTCCATGAAGTCCTTCAGGATGAAGATCCCCGCGGGCAGCAGGCCGCCGGAGACGACGAGGATGACGCCGAGATGGGTGTCGATGAGGTCGAGCCGGGTGGCGAGCTCGAAGACGGGCACCATGGCGGCGGTGCCGGTGACGACCGACGACAGCAGCAGGAGCAGATAGAGCAGCAGGTCGCGGCCCGGGACGCGGACGCGGGAGAGCGCGTAGGCGGCGAGCGCGGCCAGGACGACGACGAGCGCGGCGGCCCCGCCGCCCTGGATGACGGAGTTGCGGATGGAGCCGAGCGCGTAGGGGTTGTCGAGGATGGCGGCGAAGTTGCGCAGCGTGAACTCGGGGATGGAGGTGGTGATGGTCGGTGTCGCGTCGAAGGGGGCGCTGGCGAGCCAGAGCATGGGCAGGGTGAAGAGGGCGAGCGTGACGGCGATGAAGACGGTGGAGGCGAGCCGTCCGATGGTGTGCCGGATCATGGCATGCCGTTCATGCTGGGGGTCCTCCCGCGGCGGCGACCTCCTGCTGTCGCCGCTGGCCGCGCAGCAGCCGCAGGTAGGCCAGGGCGAAGACGAGGTTGATCAGCAGGATGAGGAAGGAGATGGCGGCGCCGACGCCGAGTTCGCCGCCCCTGAGCGCGACGTTGTAGACGTAGATCGGCAGGATCTCCGAGCGGCCTTCCGGCCCGCCGCCGGTCAGCACGAACGGCGTGAAGTCGTTGAACGTCCACAGGCTGATGAGCAGCAGGTTCGTCAGGATGTGCCGCCGGATGAGCGGGAAGACGACGTCGCGGAGCTGCTGTGGCACGCTCGCGCCGGCCAGGCGGGCGGTTTCCAGGTGGGAGGGCGGCACGTTCTCCAGCGCCGCCGAGTAGAGCATCATCGAGAAGGCGGTGCCGCGCCACACGTTGAAGACGATGATCGAAAGTAGCGGGTGGTCGAGCAGCCATGCCATGCCCGGGGTGTGCAGGAGCGCGTTGAGCGTGCCGTCGTCGCGGTCGAGGAGGGCGAACCACAGGAACCCGACGACGGTGCTGGGCAGGATCCACGACAGCAGCACGACGCCCTCCACGGCGCGCCGCACCCAGCCGGTGCGGGTGCGCAGGATCCAGGCGAGACCGAAACCGAGCCCGGCCTGTCCGAGGATGGCCGAGCCGCCGACGTAGGCGAGGGTGAGCCAGAGCGAGGTGAGGAACTCGGGGTCGGTGAGCGCGCCGACGTAGTTGTCGAGGCCGACCACCTGCGGGTTGGCGGCGGCCAGGCCGGTGAGCCTGTAGTCGGTGAGGCCCAGATAGATGGTCCACAGGGCGGGGAAGACGAGGAAGACGCCGATGAGGACGAGGGCGGGCAGGACGAAGCCGATCGCCCTGCCCCTGCCGAGCCCGGCGGCGTCAGCCGGCGATGTTGGCCGCACCACCGACCAGCCCCTCCAGTTTCGCCTGGTAGGCGGCGGCCGCCTCGTCGGCGCTCTTGCCGCTGACCACGTCGGCGGTGGCCTCCTGGAGCAGGACGGAGACCTGCGGGTAGACGGCCAGCCCCGGCCTGTAGGCGGTGATGGGCAGCACCTCGTCGGCGATGTAGCGCAGCATGGGATCGCCGGTGAGCACCTCGTCGTTGACGTCGGTGCGGGAGCTGATGCGCACCTGCCCGGCGAGCTGCGAGGTGGTGGCGGCGGCCGTGTGCATGAAGGCGAGCAGTTCCCAGGCGAGCCTGGGGTTCTTGGAGAACGGGTTGAGCACGCGGACGGCGCCGCCCGACATGCTGGCGTGGTCCTGGCCGCGGATGCCGGCACCGGGCGTCTTGGCGGGGATCCTGGCGTAGCCGACGGCCTGGTCGCGGTTCTTCATGGGCGCGACGCCGGCGTTGGGCTCGATCACGGAGCGCCAGAAGTAGTCGCTCTCGGCCAGGATGGCGATCTTGCCCTGGGCGAACTGGGCGAAGGACTTGTCGCGGCCCTTGGCCTCCTGCTGGAGCTTGGGGTCGCCGAGGCCGCTGCCGCCGTAGATCTGCTGGTAGAAGCCGAGCACGTCCTTCATGGCCTGGTTGGCGCCGGTCCACTTGTCCTGGGTGTAGATCTCCGCCCCGGCGCCCGCGAGCAGGGGCAGGACGCCCTGCATGGTGGTGGCCTCGCCCATGGCGCTGCCGGCGTTGATCTGGATGGGGGTGGGCACGCCCGCGGCCTTCAGCTTGGTGCCGGCGTCGATGATGTCCTGCCAACTGGTGGGCTGCCAGGTCTCGGGCAGGCCGGCCTTGGCGAACAGGGTCTTGTTGTAGAACAGGACGCGGCCGTCGGTGCCCTGCGGCAGGCCGTACTTCTTGCCGTCGAAGATGCCCAGCCCCTGCACCGCCTGCGGGATCTGCGACCAGCCCTCCCAGGAGTCGACGGCGGCCCCGCCGACCTCCGCCAGCGGCTTGATGTAGCCGGCCTGGGCGAACTCGCCGACCCAGATGCCGTCGACGTCGATCACGTCGGCCCCGGTCTTGGACTTGAGATCGAGCGCGAGCTTCGTCTTGTACTGCTCGTCGTCGACGCCGCTCGGCTGGAAGAGCACCTTGACGTTGCGGTGGGTCTTCTCGAACTCGGGGATGACCCACCGCTTGATCCAGTCGGCGGACTCGGAGTTCTTGCCCCCGGAGATGGAGTTGGCGGCGATGGTGAGGGTGATGCTTCCGCCTTCGGAGGGGGTGCCGGTTCCGCAGGAGGTGAGCGCCAGGGCGGCGATGGCCGCGATCAACGCAGGTCGGCTGGGGAGTCGCATGTCGGCCTCCTGTGCAGGACGTGCAGACATACCGACAATCGCACGGGCGGTCGTGGGCGTAAAGAAACGATCTGGTGAACGGTTCGCCGTGAGCTGATCGTGGGAAGTGCAGACAGCGACGCAAGAACAGTAGGGTCGCCCTAGGGACACTGACATTTGGAGGGAGTCGCGTGGCATCGCACAGGGATCTGCCCGCCGGCTTGAGACACCAGCTTTTCCAGAACACAGGGAGTTCCTCGTTCACGGATTTCGTCGGCTCATATGCGCCCGAGCTGCTGCCGCTGCGGAATGAGGTGCTGGCCACGCCGATCGGTGACCAGGTCCCGCACGCGACGACGATCGTCGCCGCTTCCTTCGCCGGTGGCGTGGTGATGGCGGGCGACCGGCGTGCGACGTCGGGCAACATCATCTCCCAGCGCGACATCGAGAAGGTGTTCCGCACTGACGACTACTCCTGCATGGGCATCGCGGGCACGGCCAGCACCGGCATCGAGATGGCCAGGCTCTACCGGGTGGAGCTGGAGCACTACGAGAAGCTGGAAGGCCGCACGATGTCGGTGGCCGGCAAGGCCAACCGGCTGGCGACCATGATCCGCGGCAATCTCGCCATGGCGATGCAGGGTCTGGTGGTGGTGCCGTTGTTCGCCGCCTATGATCCCGCCGTCGACGGAGGCCGGATCTTCAGCTACGACGTGGCGGGCGGGCCCTACGAGCGCGACCGGTTCGACGCGATCGGCTCGGGTTCGATCTTCGCCCGGGGCTCGTTGAAGAAGCTCTACCGTGACGCCGCCTCGGCCGACGACATGGCGATGACGCTGATCCAGGCGCTGTACGACGCGGCCGACGACGACTCGGCGACCGGTGGTCCCGACGTGACGCGGAAGATCTGGCCGATCGTGTCGGTGATCGACGCCGACGGTTACCGGCGCCTGAGCGATGAGCAGGTGACCGGCTACGTCGAGCAGATGCTCGAGGCTCGCCTGATCTCCCCTGACGGCCCCATCGCTCCGCTGCGCTAGAAAGGACCACCCCACGTGTCGATGCCTTTCGGATATGCGTCCCCAGAGCAGATCATGCGGGACAAGGCGGACTACGCGCGCAAGGGGATCGCGCGGGGCCGCTCCGTCGTCGTGCTGCAGTACGTCGACGGCATCCTGTTCGTCGCGCCCAACCCCTCCAAGGCGCTGCACAAGATCAGCGAGATCTACGACCGCATCGGGTTCGCCGCCGTCGGCCGCTACAACGAGTTCGAGGAGCTGCGGCTGGGCGGCATCCGCTACGCCGACATCAACGGCTACACCTACGACCGCTCCGACGTGACCGGCCGCGGCCTGGCCAACCTGTACGCCTCCAACCTGGGCCGGATCTTCACCGATTCGATCAAGTCGCTGGAGGTGGAGGTCGTGGTGGCCGAGGTGGGCGACGAGCCCGAGGGCGATGCCATCTACCGGTTGACGTTCGACGGCTCGGTGTTCGACGAGCACGGCTTCGCGGCGATGGGCGGCCAGGCGGACGCGGTGTCGACGCGGCTGAAGGAGCGCTACCAGGAGTCGATGTCGCTCTCGGCGGCGCTGAAGGTGGCGCTGGCGGCGCTCACCGAGCCGGGCGGCGAGCAGCCACCGGTGGCGCAGCTGGAGGTGGCGGTGCTCGACCGCAACCGGGAGCACCGCAAGTTCCAGCGCCTGACCGGGCCGCGCCTGGAGCGCCTGCTCTCCTCGGCGTCGCCCGCTCCGTCCGCGCCCGCGGAGCCGTCCCCGGAGCCGTCCCCGGAGCCGTCCCCGGAGCCGGACGAGAAGCCGGACGAGAAGCCGCCTCCCACCGGCCCCGACGGTGACGTGGACGACGGCTCCTCGCCGCTGTAGCGCGCGCGGCCGCCGGCGCCTGCGCGCGCCTGCGGCCGCCGCCTATCCGCCGGTGCCGCGTGGGTGCGTACGCGGTGCCGGTGTGCGGCACGTGGACGGAGTCCGTACGGGGAGGCTGACGTGCGGCGATAGCCGACACCCTGTTGGGTGTGATTTGTATCACTATGCTCCCCCTGAACTCCGGACCATGACCACCCATCGAATGTTCCGTGAACACACTCATGCGCAGCCTCCTGGCGAGCGGTGCCGCCGCGGCCGTGGTCCTGACGTCCGGCGCGGCGGCCGACGCCGCCGCGCTGCCGAAGTACAAGGCCCCGAAGACCTTCGGGACCACCTTCCAGGCGGATCCCCGGCACGACTTCACCAAGCGCATCCACTCCCGGCACAACGGCATTCTGCGCGGGTGGATCACCCACGTGAGCGGCTCCGTCGCCGAGTACGAGCCGATCAGGTGGAAGAAGGGCACCGTGACCGAGGGCCGGTTCGTCGGCCCGCCCGAGGGCGACGCGCGCGCCTACGCCTCGCCCATCGCCAAGAACGTGGTCTTCCTGTCGGCGCTCGGCTGCGGGTCGAAGATGACCGGCCTGACGGTGAACCGCAACACAGGGCTGGGCAGCAAGCGCTGCTCCAGGACGGACCTGATCAAGCGGTCCAAGGGCTTCCAGCGGCCCGCGCTCATCACCGTCCACAAGAGCAAGATCGTCAAGGTGCAGGAGATCTACACGCCCTGACGCGGGCCGCGCCCCACGCGCCGGGCAGGGCCGCCCGAGGGCGCGGAACCAGCAGGTGAGCAGGGGTGCGCGGAAAACACCCGAAGAGATCTCTCCCGTTGGCCGATCCGTGGGCATAGTGTGAGGTGATGGATCGTCGCATCTTCGGGCTGGAGAACGAGTACGGCGTGACCTGCACGTTCAGGGGACAGCGCAGGCTGTCTCCGGACGAGGTCGCGCGCTACCTGTTCCGGCGGGTCGTGTCCTGGGGCCGATCGAGCAACGTCTTCCTCCGCAACGGCGCACGCCTCTATCTCGACGTGGGCAGCCACCCTGAATACGCAACCCCTGAATGTGACAACGTCATCGAGCTCGTCACCCATGACAAAGCCGGTGAGCGCATCCTCGAGGGCCTTCTGGTCGACGCCGAGAAGCGGCTGCGCGAAGAGGGCATCGCCGGGGACATCTACCTGTTCAAGAACAACACCGACTCCGCCGGCAACTCCTACGGCTGCCACGAGAACTACCTGGTCGGCAGGCACGGCGAGTTCGGCCGCCTGGCCGACGTGCTGATCCCGTTCCTGGTGACGCGGCAGATCATCTGTGGCGCCGGCAAGGTGCTGCAGACGCCGCGCGGGGCCGTCTACTGCGTGTCGCAGCGAGCAGAGCACATCTGGGAGGGCGTCTCGTCCGCCACCACCCGCTCCCGGCCGATCATCAACACCCGCGACGAGCCGCACGCCGACGCCGAGCGGTTCCGCCGCCTGCACGTGATCGTCGGCGACTCCAACATGAGCGAGACCACGATGCTCCTCAAGGTCGGCGCCACCGACCTGGTGCTGCGCATGATCGAGGCGGGCACGGTGATGCGCGACCTGTCGCTGGAGAACCCGATCAGGGCCATCCGCGAGGTCTCCCACGACATGACGGGCAGGCGCCGCGTGCGTCTGGCCAACGGGCGCGAGGCCTCCAGCCTGGAGATCCAGCAGGAATACCTGTCGAAGGCGCAGGACTTCGTCGACCGGCGCGGCGGCGACGCGATCGCCCGCCGGGTGCTGGAGCTGTGGGAGCGCACGCTGCGCGCGGTCGAGACGGGCAACCTGGACCTGGTGTCGCGCGAGATCGACTGGGTGACGAAGTACCAGCTGATCGAGCGCTACCGCAAGAAGTACGACCTGCCGCTGTCGTCGCCCAGGGTGGCGCAGCTCGACCTCGCCTACCACGACGTGCACCGCAAGCGCGGCCTGTTCTACCTGCTGCAGAAGCGCGGCTCGGTGGAGCGGGTGGCATCCGACCTGAAGATCTTCGAGGCCAAGTCGGTGCCGCCGCAGACGACCAGGGCGCGCCTGCGCGGCGAATTCATCCGCAAGGCGCAGGAGAAGCGGCGCGACTTCACCGTCGACTGGGTGCACCTCAAGCTCAACGATCAGGCGCAGCGGACGGTCCTGTGCAAGGACCCGTTCCGTAGTGTGGACGAAAGGGTCGACAAGCTCATCGCAGGCATGTAAAGAAGCGGGTTTACCTCGGCCCTACCGGGAGTCAGATAGTGTTGCGCGAATCTGACGTCTTTCCGAGGGAAATCCATGCGCCGCGCTCTGGCCGTCCTGGCCGCCGTGCCTTTGATCTTCTTCGCCGCCGCGTGCGGCTCCGACACCCCGGCGGCTCCGGCCGCCGGGGGCGCGTCCGCGTCCGCGGGCGCGGGGGTGAAGGTCACCGGCAATGTGGGCGCCAAGCCCACGGTGACCTTCCCCTCCGGCTCGCCCGCCACGAAGTCCTCCTACGAGGTGCTGACCGCGGGGACCGGCCCGGCGGTGAAGTCCGGCGACAAGGTCATCGTCAACCTCACCGTCTACAACTGGGACGGTAAGGAGAACGCCTTCCAGGGCTCCTCCTACGACACCAAGGCTCCCGAGACCATCCCGGTCAACGAGCAGCTCCCGCAGGTGCTGCGCGACGGCTTCACCAAGGTGAAGCACGGTGGCCGGCTGCTGGCGGTGATGGCCAGCGACTCCGCGCCCCAGCAGCAGCAGGCCCAGCCGGCCCAGCCGACGAAGGTGTTCGTGCTGGACGTGGTCGGCGCGCCGCCCGAGCCGCTGAAGGCCGCCACCGGCAAGGCGACCGACCAGAAGCTCAAGGGCGTCAAGGTGGAGAGCCCGGGCGGCGACAAGGCGCCCACGCTGAGCACCAAGACGAGTGACAAGCCGTCGAAGGAACTCGTCGTCAAAACGCTGATCGAGGGCACCGGCCCGAAGGTCCAGCCGACGCAGACGCTCACCGTCCACTACACCGGCAAGATCTGGGGCACCGACAAGGAGTTCGACTCCAGCTGGGCCCGGGGCGAGCCGGCGGCGTTCCCGCTGGCCAACGTCGTCCAGGGCTGGCAGAAGGGCCTGGCCGGGGTGCCGGTCGGCAGCCGGGTCGTGATGAGCATCCCGCCGGACCTCGGTTACGGAGCCCAGGAGCAGCAGGGCATCCCCGCCAACAGCACGCTCGTGTTCGTGGTGGACGTTCTGTCGGCTTACTGACCTTCGCTCCCATGGCGCGGTAGCATCGCGAGGCCCGGTGGCGTGACGCCGCCGGGCCTCGCCGCATGGGAGGACGCCGATGCGCCGCCACACCATCGCGCTGCTGCTGGCCCCGCTGCTCATGCAGGCCGCTTGCACCGGATCGGATGCGGCTGATCCCGCGCTGAGGGTGGGCGGCGCGTTCGGGGCCAGGCCCACGGTCGACTTCCCCGACGGCAGGCCACCGGCCGGGCTGCGGATCGACGAACTCGCCGCCGGGCGGGGCGCGGCGCTGGAGACCGACGACGTGGCGATCGTCGAGTACACCGCGCACGTCTGGGACGGCGGCGACAACCGGCTCGTGGACTCCACTTTCACCCGCGGCGCCCCCGCTGCCTTCCCCGTCGGCCATCTGCCGCCCGGCCTGGACCGGGCGTTGCGGGGGCGCAGGGTGGGCAGCCGCGTCATCGCCGCGATCCCGCCCGGCGACAGCTACGGCGCCCATCCGCCGAAGGGCGTCGGCCCGGGCGACGAGCTGTTCTACGTGGTGGACATCCTCGGCGCGCACGGCAGGGGCGCCGCGGTCGAGGCGGCCGGCGGCTCGCTGGCGGGCGTGCGCGTCACCGGCGCCGCCCGGCCGCGGTTGTCGGTGCCGCGCACCGCCGCCCCGCCCCGGTTCGCCGCCAAGGTCCTGTCCCGCGGCTCCGGCCGTGAGACGGAGGCAGGCCGGCTCCTGGTCGTCCAGTACGAGGGCGTGATCTGGAACGGGCGGCGCGTCTTCGACTCCACCTGGAGCTCCGGCAGGCCGGAGGCGTTCAAGATCGGCGACGGGAGTGTGATCAGAGGGTGGGACCGGGCGCTGCTGGGCGTGCCCGTGGGCAGCCGCGTCCTGATGATCGTCCCGCCCGCCGACGGCTACGGCACCTCCGGTCACCCGCCGTCCGGCGTCCGCCCCGGCGACACCCTCGTATTCGTCGTCGACATCCTGGCGGCGTACTGACCGGCCGGGCAGACGATCCCCGCGAGCAGGCGGGTTGATCGGCCCTTGCACCGGTCGTGCTGATCTGGTTCCAATGGACGGCATGATCCGTGCCTTATCAGCATTTGTCGCCATCTGTGGCCTCTTGTTTGGCCTGACGCCCGCGGCCTCGGCCACCGCCCGGGAGGCCGTCGCGGGCCCCGTCGCGGGCTCCTTCTCGGCGCCGCCGCCGTTCTGCCAGAAGGTGCGCTCGTGCGTGGTGGGCGGGGACACGGGCTGGACGTGGGTGCACGCCGCCGCCTCCTCTGCACGCAAGGGCCGGTCGGTGGCCGCGCGCCTGGTCCGCAACGCCAAGGCCGTGCACGAACGGTACGGCGCGCCGGTGGGCGTCTCCATCTACGTGATCAAGAAGGGCGCCTGCTGGAGCAAGTACGGCAGGTCGGAGCGGCCGCCGAGCCGCGCCTGCACCCTGAAGCGGGTCGTCAAGAGGTTCTGACGTTCCGCGGAGCGAGACCGCGCGCCGCCCGTCCTAGACTTCGATCGTGAGCGAAGACGACCTCCAGGCGCTGGCGCCGCTGCACGATCCCGTCCGGCGGAGCCTGTACGAGGCCGTGGCGGCCCATGGCGGCGAGGTGGGCAGGACGGAGGCGGCCGAGGCCGCCGGGGTGTCCAGGACCCTCGCCGGTCACCACCTGGACAAGCTCGTCGAGGCCGGGCTGCTGGAGGGCGGCTTTCGGGCGCCGGAGCGCAAGGGGCCGGGCAGCGGCAGGCCGGCCAAGGTCTATCGCCGGGCCGGCGGCGAGGTGTCGGTGAGCCTGCCGCCGCGTGACTACCTCTCGATCGCCTCGGTGCTGGCCGACGTGGTGGACGCGCTCGGCGCCGAGGAGCAGGCCGAGCAGGCGGCCCGCTGGGCGGGGGAGCGGCTGGCCAGGCGGCATGGCGGCGAGCCGGTGGAGTCGGTGCTGCGCGGGCGCGGCTACGAGCCCTATGCCGCCGACGACGGCGCCCTGCGCATGCGCAACTGCCCCTTCCACGTGCTGTCGCACGAGCAGCCGCTGCTGGTGTGCTCCATGAACCTGGCCCTGTGCCAGGGGCTGCTGACCGGTCTCGGCGACGACTCGGACCGGGTGCGGCTGGATCCGCGCCCGGGGGAGTGCTGTGTCACCCTTTCTAAAACAAATGTAGATTGACATAGAAGCGATGGGGGTGATCTGCTGAGCGTCATGCATCTCGCCCAGCTCAACATCGCGCACCTGCGCGCGCCCGTCGACTCGCCCGAGCTCGCCGAGTTCGTGGCCCTGCTCGAGCCCATCAACGATCTCGCCGACCGGTCGCCCGGCTTCGTGTGGCGGCTCAAGGAGAGCGAACTGGACCCGACCGCCACCGTCGTGCACGACTACGGCGACCACCTGCTGGTCAACTTCTCGGTCTGGGAGTCGCTTGACGCGCTCTGGAACTACGCCTACCGCAGCGGCCACCTGGAAGTGCTGCGCCGCCGCAGGGAGTGGTTCCACCGGACTGCGGAGCCGTACATGGTGATGTGGTGGATCCCCGAGGGGAGCATTCCGACGCTCGCCGAGGCGATGCGGCGGCTGGAACGCCTCAGGACCGACGGGCCGAGCCCCGAGGCCTTCACCTACAAGGACTCCTACGCCAGCAGCGAGGCGGCGAACCTGCCCGCCGCCGCCGAGGCGAGGAAGTAGGCCAGGTCCTCCTCCAGCCCCCTGCCCATCGTCGACAGCCTGACCGGCGAGGCGCGCAGCGCCTCGTGCAGGCCGTCGACCGGGACGGCCACCAGCTCGTGCCGGACTGCCAGCAGCTCCGCCTGGTCCCTGACCCGCTCGCCGAATTCGCCCGGCAGCATCGGCACCGGCACCTGGGCGCGTGTCAGCGCCACCCGGCCGTAGGCGGTCAGCGAGTGGTGGGAGACGCCGAGATGGCGCTCGCGCCGGTCGCCCTCGCTGACCCGCAGAGCCGCCACCGGCCGCCCCAGCAGCACGGACGCCGCGTTGATCGCCTCGCCGGCCGACACCCCCGAGAACCCCCAGCGGGTGCCGGTGCCCAGGTTGCCCGGCCCCTGGGTGACGATCGCCACGTCCGCCTCCAGCACGTGCCTGGCCGCCAGCAGCCCGGTGTGGGTGGTGACCGCCTCGACGTCGCCGCCGAACGCCTGGCCGACCGTGACCACCCCGGACAGCCAGCCGATCTCCCGCAGGCGTGCGGCCGCCATGGAGAACCAGGCCGGCAGCGCCCCGCCGTCCAGCATCACGTACGCCACCCGGACGTCGCGGGACGCGGCCTCGTACAGCCCGCACAGGATCGGCGGCAGCGCCGAGTGCAGGTCGGCGACTACCACCGGCATCCCGTCGACCGAGTCCGCCTCGCGCAACCGGTCATGGAAGGGGGAGTCCTGCTCGTCCGCGCCGAGCACCGTGGCCTGCAACGGCGTGTAGCGGGCCTTCACCAGGTGCCCGGGGCCCTGCGGATCTTGCGGCAAACGGTTCGGTACGGCCACCACCATGGCGTAACCTCCCGTACCGAGACCCATCGCGAGTGCCGTCGTGTTGAGCAGCACCTCGTCGCCGGGCTCCGGGCGGCCCACCAGTGCTGGATAGGCCAGTGCCCGGTACAACGCGCCAGGCTCCGCGCCCGGCGCGTTGTCCCCCTCGGGGACGGCGACCTCCAGCTCCATCGCTCCCGGCCACTCGCGCCGGATCCGCACAACCTCGCCCTTGCGCCATCTGATCACGGGGGCAGGGTAGCGTCGTTGAAGGAGGAGTGAGCAGATGTCGCGCCGTAAGACCGAGCGGTTGCTGAACCTGGTGATCTGCCTGCTCGCCACCCGCCGCCCGCTGTCGGCCGAGCAGATCCGGCACGCCGTCCCCGGCTACGACCGCGACGGCGACGAGGCGTTCCAGCGCATGTTCGAACGGGACAAGAACGAGCTGCGCGAGATCGGCATCCCGATCGACGTGGTGCGCGATCCGTGGGAGGACGAGCCCGGCTACCGCATCGAGCGGCAGTCCTACGAGCTGCCGGAGATCGTGCTGGAGCCTGACGAGGCCGCCGTGCTGGGCGTCGCCGCGCAGGTGTGGCAGCGGGCCAGCCTGGCCGAGGCGGCCTCGGGCGCGCTGCTGAAACTGCGCGCCGGCGGGGTCGCCACCCATGAGACCGTCGGCGGCGGCGTCGGGGGAGGGGCGTTGGAGCTGCGGGTCGACACCCGCGACCCGGCCTTCCCGCCGCTGTGGGAGGCCGTGCGCGACCGGCGGGTGGTCCGCTTCGACTACCGCAGCGCGGGCAGCGAGAACACGCACACCCGCACCGTGGAGCCCTGGGGAGTGGTGAGCCGCCGCGGCCGCTGGTATCTGGCCGGGTTCGACCGTGGGCGTGACGCGCCGCGGGCCTTCCGGCTCAGCCGCATCACCGGCCAGGTCTCCTCCGTGGGCAAGGCCGGCGCCGTCGAGGTGCCCGAAGGCGTCGATCTGCGGGCCATGGTGGGCTTCCCTGACGAGCCCGCGCAGATGCGCACCGCGCTCGTCAGGGTCCGGCGAGGCGCCTGCGAGGGCCTGCGCCAGCTGTCGGCCGCCGTGCACGCGGGCACCGACGGGTGGGACGAGGCGGAGCTGCCCTTCACCGACCCGGACCGGCTGGCCGGATGGATGGCCAGCCTGGGAGCGGACGTCGAGGTGGTCGAGCCGCCGGACGCCCGCGAAGCCGTCATCCGCCGACTGAAGGGAGCCCTGGCATGAGCGGGTCCGCCGACCGGTTGCCGAGACTCCTCGCGCTCGTCCCCTACCTGATGTCGCACCCCGGCGCGCAGGTCGGCGAGGTGGCCGAGGTGTTCGGGCTGAGCGAGAAGCAGCTCATCGACGACCTGCAGCTCGTGTGGATGTGCGGGCTGCCCGGTCACACCCCCGGCGACCTCATCGACGTGTCCTGGGACGGCGGCGAGATCGTCATCGACAACGCCGACACCATCGCCAGGCCGCTGCGGCTGGGCATCGACGAGGCCAGCGCGCTGCTGGTGGCGCTGCGCATGCTGGCCGCCACCCCGGAGCTGGCCGAGGTGCGCGGCGACGCGCTGCCCAGGGTGGTGGCCAAGCTGGAGCAGGCCGCCGGCGAGGGTGCGGCCGTGGTGAGCAACCAGGTCGCGGTGGACGTGGACGCCGCCCCCGACGCGCTGCCGCGGGTGCGCGAGGGCCTGACCAGGCGGCGCAGGCTGTCGCTGCGCTACTACGTGCCCGGACGCGACGAGGTGACGCCGCGCGAGGTGGACCCGATGCGGATCGTGATCGCCGACGGCCGCAGCTACCTGGAGTGCTGGTGCTACCGGGCCGAGGCGATGCGGCTGTTCAGGCTGGACCGGATGCTCGGCGTGGAGGTGCTGGACGTGCCCGCCGACCCGCCCGCCGAGGCCGAGCCGATCGACGTGGCGCAGGGGGTCTTCCGGCCGTCGCCGACGGACGAGCTGGTGGAGCTGGAGGTCACCCCCGCTGGGCGGTGGGTAGCGGAGTACTACCCGTGCGAGCAGGTGACCGAGCTGGGCGAGGGCCGGCTGCGGATCGCGCTGCGCGCCCGCGACCAGGACTGGATCGTCAAGCTGGCGCTGCGCCTGGGCGACACCGGCCGGGTCGTGGCGCCCCCCGCGATGGCCGTCAGGGTGCGCGAGGAGGCCGACAAGGCGCTGTCCCTGTACGCTCACCGGGCATGACGTGGATCCTGTTGTCGGGCGGGCTCGGGGTGGCCGGGCTGGCCGTTCTCGCGATCACCGGACGCCGCGTGGCGCTCGCGGCACGTAGTCTGGACAGGGAAATCGCCGAGGCGCGTGCCCAGCTCGAGCCGAGGCAGGCCAGATTGCGAGGCCCTGGGGGGTGAGACCATCGCCCGGGCAGCGTACGATCGTGGCTGAAAGAACAGTCGCACCAAAAAGGACGTTCCATGTCGATGCCCGGAGCCACTGAACTCATCATCATCGCAGTCGTGCTCGTCCTGTTGTTCGGTGCCAAGAAGCTGCCGGAGATGGCCCGCGGCATCGGCAGGTCGATGCGCATCCTCAAGTCCGAGACCTCGAAGCTTCGCGACGACGACGATGACACGACCGTGCAGGCCCAGCCGATCGCGGAGCCCACCGCGCAGCCCCAGCCCCAGCAGCAGGTGACCCCGCAGTCGATCCCGCCCGCGCCCGCACTCTCGGCGGAGGAGCAGGCCCGTCTGCTCGAGGAGCAGGCGGCCAGGCTGCGCGCCAGTGCCGGCCAGGCCAACAAGCAAGCCTGACCTATTCCTCCTCCTCACCTGGACCGCTAGATGGCGCTGCTCAAACGGTCGAGTAACCAAGGCTCAGCCTCCGCCGACCCCGAGGGTCGCATGCCGCTCATGGAGCACCTGCGTGAGCTGCGCAACCGGCTGCTCATCGCGTCGGTCGCGGTCGTGGTCGGCATCATCATCGGCTGGTTCGTCTTCGACCCGGTGTGGGCGTTCATCAAGGCGCCCTTCTGCGAGACGCCGCAGGCCCAGCAACTGCGCGACGGCACCTGCACGCTCACCTACGGCGGCATCTTCCAGTCGTTCTTCCTGACGTTGAAGGTGTCGGCCATGGTCGGCCTTCTCGTCTCCTCGCCCGTCTGGCTCTACCAGGTCTGGGCGTTCGTCACCCCCGCGCTCTACCGCAACGAGAAGCGCTACTCGCTGACCTTCATGGCGCTGGCGATCCCGCTGTTCATGGTCGGCGCGGTGCTGGCGTACCTGATCATGGACACCAGCCTGGCGCTCATGCTGGGGTTCGCGCCGAGCGACGCGGTGGCCACGATCCAGATCGACGAGTACGTCGACTACGTCCTCATCATGCTGGTGATCTTCGGCATCTCGTTCGAGCTGCCGTTGCTGCTGGTGTTCCTCAACATCATCGGTGTCCTGTCGCGGGCCACCGTGACGAAGCACCGGCGCACGATCATCTTCGCGATGTTCGCGTTCGGCGCGGTCATCACGCCAGGCGGCGACCCGTTCGCCATGGTCGCCCTCGCGGTCCCGATGATCGTCCTCTACTTCGCCGCGGAGCTGTTCATGTACATCCGCGAGCGGCGCGCCCCCGACCAGGAGGACTTCTCCCACCTGGACGACGACGAGGCCTCGCCACTAGAAGAGGATTCCAGTTCTGCCCGATAGGCGATAAGTTCCGGGCGTGGCCCCTCAACTAGCCCTGCTCGTCAACCCCACCGCCCGTGGCGGCAGGACACTACGCCTGCTCGAACCCGTGGCCCGCCGCCTGCGGGCGGGCGGGGCCGAGCTGTCGGTGATCGTCGGCGAGGACGCCGCCGACGCCCTCGAACGGGCCTGCGCCGCCGTGGCCGAGCGTCCCGACGCGCTCGTGGCCTTCGGCGGCGACGGCCTGGTCCACCTGGCCGTGCAGGCCGTGGCGGGCACCGACGTGCCGCTCGGCATCATCCCCGCCGGGACCGGCAACGACATCGCCACCGCGCTGGGCGTGCCGCGCAAGGATCCGATCGGCGCGGCCAGGACCGTGCTGCGGATGCGGCCGCGGCTGGTCGACGCCGCGTGCATCCGCTCCGGCGCCGCGGAGGAGCTGTTCGCCGGGGTGGTGTGCTGCGGGTTCGACTCGCGGGTGAACGAGCGCGCCAACCGGCTCACCTGGCCGCCCGGGATGGCCCGCTACCTGGTCGCCACCGCGCAGGAGCTGCGCGCGTTCGAGCCGATCCCGTTCCGGGTCACGCTCGACGGCGGGGAGCCGATCGAACGGGAGGCCATGATGGTGGCGGTGGCCAACACCTGCTCCTACGGCGCCGGCATGATGGTGTGCCCCGACGCGCGGCCCGACGACGGGCTGCTGGACGTGGTGATGGTGGAGGCGCTGTCCAAAAGGGAGTTCCTGCGGGTCTTCCCCAGGGTCTACCGGGGCACCCACGTCACCCACCGGGCCGTGTCGGTGCGGCGGGCCAAGACCGTCGTCCTGGAGGCGCCCGGCGTGGTGGCCTACGCCGACGGCGAGCGCGTCGGGCCGGTCCCGGTCACGTGCGAGATCCGGCCGGGGGCGCTGCGCGTCCTCACCTGAGCCGCCCTCGGTGAAGGCGCCTGGACGGGATGATCTCGGCAGGACGGCAGGGGCGGACCGGAATGGCGATTTCGGTAGGCTGACGGTTATGACAACGCCAGCGGAACGCTACGCGGCCTTCCGTCAGAAATACGCGGACGACGGGGCCGCTCTCAGGTCGTTCCGGGGCCTGTACGACTTCGAGCTCGACGACTTCCAAATAGACGCCTGCCGGGCCCTCGAAGCCGGCGACGGCGTCCTGGTGGCCGCCCCCACCGGCTCGGGCAAGACGGTCGTCGGGGAGTTCGCCGTCCACCTCGCCCTGGAGCAGGGCCGTAAGTGCTTCTACACCACCCCGATCAAGGCGCTGTCCAATCAGAAGTACAACGACCTGGTCAAACGGTACGGCACCGCCAAGGTCGGGCTGCTGACCGGCGACAACAGCGTCAACGGCGAGGCCTCGATCGTCGTCATGACGACCGAGGTGCTGCGCAACATGCTCTATGCCGGCTCGGCCACGCTGGCCGGGCTGGGTTTCGCCGTCATGGACGAGGTCCACTACCTGGCCGACCGGTTCCGCGGCGCGGTGTGGGAAGAGGTCATCATCCACCTGCCCGAGTCGGTCAGGCTGGTGGCGCTGTCGGCGACGGTGAGCAACGCCGAGGAGTTCGGCGAGTGGCTCGGCGAGGTGCGCGGCGACACGACCGTCATCGTCGACGAGCACCGGCCGGTGCCGCTGTGGCAGCACATGATGATCGGCAACCGGATCTACGACCTGTTCATGACCGACGACGAGACGCCGCGCATCAACCCGACGCTGATGCGGGTGACGAGCGACGCCGAGCGGCTCACCGCGGGCCGGGGACGGCGCGGCTACGGCAGGCCCTCCAGGTCCCGGCCGCCGGACCGGGCCCAGGTGATCGAGAAGCTCGACGGCGAGGGGCTGCTGCCGGCGATCACGTTCATCTTCTCGCGGGCGGGCTGCCAGGCGGCCGTCCAGCAGTGCCTGTACGCCGGGATCCGGCTCACCACCGAGCGGGAGCAGCACGAGATCCGGCAGCTCGTCGACGAGCGGACCGCGCATCTGCCGGACGAGGACCTGGCCGTGCTCGGCTACCTGGAGTGGCGCGACTGCCTGGAGCGCGGGCTGGCGGCGCACCACGCGGGCATGCTGCCCGCCTTCAAGGAGGTCGTCGAGGAGCTGTTCACCCGTGGCCTCGTCAAGGCGGTGTTCGCCACCGAGACGCTGGCGCTGGGCATCAACATGCCGGCTCGCAGCGTGGTGATCGAGAAGCTCGACAAGTGGAACGGCGAGACCCACGCCGACCTCACTCCGGGCGAATACACCCAGCTCACCGGCCGGGCGGGGCGGCGCGGCATCGACGTCGAGGGGCACGCCGTGGTGCTCTGGCAGCCGGGCATGGACCCGCTGTCGGTGGCGGGCCTGGCGGGCACCCGCACCTACCCCCTGCGCTCCAGCTTCCAGCCCTCCTACAACATGGCGGTCAACCTGGTCGGCCAGTTCGGCCGCGAGCGTGCCAGGGCACTGCTGGAGGAGTCGTTCGCGCAGTTCCAGGCCGACAGGGCGGTCGTCGGGCTGGCCAAGCAGCTGCGCAAGCACGAGGAGGCGCTGGAGGGCTACCAGGAGGCGATGACCTGCCACCTGGGCGACTTCACCGAATACGCGGGGCTGCGCAGGCGGCTGTCCGACCGCGAGACGGAGCTGTCCAAGCAGCGCGGGGCGGCGCGCCGGGCGGCGGCCGTGCGGTCGCTGGAGGCGCTGCAGCCGGGCGACGTGATCCGGGTGCCCGGCGGGCGCAGGGCCGGGCTGGCGATCGTGCTCGACCCGGGCCGCAACCCCCGCGGTTACGGTCCCAGCCCGCTGGTGCTCACGATCGGCAAGCAGGTCAAGAAGCTCGACCCGGCCGACTTCCCGGTGCCGGTCGAGCCGATCGAGAAGCTGCGCATCCCGAAGAACTTCAACGGCCGCTCGCCCAAGGAGCGCGCCAACCTCGTCTCCACGCTGCTCGCCAAGCTCGGCGACCGGGACCTGGGCAAGCCGGCCAGGGCGCGCGACCACGCGGTGGAGGACGACGAGATCAACGACCTGCGCCGGCGCATCCGGCAGCATCCGTGCCACGGCTGCGACGAGCGCGAGGACCACGCGCGGTGGGCCGAGCGCTACTACAAGCTGCTGCGCGAGACCGAGGGACTGCGCCGCCGCGTGGAAGGCCGCTCGCACGTCATCTCGCGCACCTTCGACCGGATCTGCTCGGTGCTGGTGCAGCTCGGCTATCTGGAGGACGAGACCGTCACCGACGAGGGCCGCCGGCTGGGCCGCATCTACACCGAGCTGGACCTGCTCACCGCGGAGTGCCTGCGCAGCGGGCTGTGGGAGGATCTCGACCCGGCGGAGCTGGCGGCGTGCGTGTCGGCGCTGGTGTTCGAGTCGCGCCAGTCGGAGGACGCCAGGCGGCCGAAGCTCCCGGCCGGCCGTGCCCAGGACGCGCTGACGGCGATGATTCGGCTGTGGGGGGAGCTCGAGGGCATCGAGTCCGACCATGGGCTGTCCACCATCCGCGAGCCCGATCTCGGCTTCGCCTGGGCGGCGTTCCGCTGGACCAAGGGGCACAACCTGGACGCCGTGCTGATGGACGGCGTCAACGGCAACGAGCTGGCCGCCGGCGACTTCGTACGGTGGATCAAGCAGCTGATGGACCTGCTCGGCCAGCTCGGCAACGCCGCCCCGCAGGGCAGCAAGATCAGGCAGACGGCGACCAAGGCCATGGACGGGATGCGCCGGGGCGTGGTGGCCTACTCGTCGCTGACCTGAGGCTCACCGTGCCAGCCGCTCGGTCTGGCGTTGAGCACCGCGATCGTCCGGGTGATGTAGTCGGCGATCGCGGCGAGCTCGCGCTCGTCGTAGCGGGTCATGAAGGCGGTCATCTCCTCGCCCAGCTCGGCGAAGATGCCGGCGAGGAGTGGCGGCCGAGGAGCGGCGCGAGCTCGTCATGGCGGTGCTGGTCTCGGTGAAGAACCCCACCGTCATCGCCTTCACCTTCATCTGGATGATCGGCGTGGCGCGCCGCCTCATGCTGGACGGCACCCCGCAGATCAACGAGCCGCGCGCGGCTCGTTGACGCGGGTGCGGTCGCTCAGACGGACCAGGAGGCGCGCTCGTTCAGCGTGGCCGGGTCGAAACCGGCCATCTGCTTGTAGCGCAGGGCGATCTCCTCGAGCTCGGACAGGGGCATGACCTGCTCGATGTCGTCGAAGCCGCCGGGGGCGCGCTCGTGGGCCAGCCGCATGACGACCTCCGGGCCGTCCTTGCGGTTGGCGTGCACGATCTCGGTGCACATGGGGCGGCGCCGGCTCTCGTAGAACTCCAGACCGCGGCCGGTGGCCAGGGCGTTGGCCAGGACGCGGGCGTCCACGATGGACTGGGTGCCGCCGTTGGAGCCCGTGGGGTACATCGGGTGGGCGGCGTCGCCGAGCAGCGTGACCCTGTCGGTCGACCAGCGCGGCAGCGGGTCGCGGTCCACCATCGGATACTCGTAGACGGCCTGGGCGCTGGAGACCATGCCGGGGATGTCGAGCCAGTCGAAGCGCCAGTCGGCCACGTGGTGGAAGAACGTGTCGATGGCGACCTCCCTGTTCCAGTCGCCCCGCGGGACCGTCTCCGGGCCCTGGCGCTGGATGGCCCAGTTGATGAGCACGTTGCCGTCCTCGTCCGGCGGCGCGATGGGGTAGACGACCACCTTCTGCACGTCGTCACCGGCCATCAGCATGGACCTGCCGGTCATGAACGGCTTGCCGATGGTGGTGCCGCGCCATAACACCTGGCCGCTCCACAGAGGCTCGCCCTCCTCGGGGAACATCGCGGCGCGCACCGCCGAGCGGATGCCGTCGGCACCCACCAGCAGGTCGGCGTCGTGGTCCAGCCCGGTGACCGGCGAGCCGGTGACGACCGAGTCCGGCCCGAGCCGCTCCTTGACGGCCTCCAGCAGCATGAACTGCAGCCGTCCCCGGTGCACGGAGTACTGCGGCCAGCGGTAGCCGGCCGCCACGCCGCGCACCTCCGACCAGATGGGCTGGCCGTAGCGGTTGACGAAGGTGAGATCCGCCGTGGCCACGCCGATGGCGGCCATACGCTCGCCGAGGCCGAGCTCGGTGAGCTCGCGCACGGCGTGCGGCAGGATGTTGATGCCGACGCCGAGCGGCCGGAGCTCCTGGACGGACTCGTGGACGACGACGTCGGTGAAGCCGGCGGCATGCAGGCTGAGGGCTGTGGTCAGCCCGCCGATTCCGGCTCCCGCGATGAGAATACGCATGAGATGGACCTCCCGTTGAGACGGCCACGACATTGCCGTAATCGGCGGGAGGAGCACAAGACCTTGATCAGGAGAGCGTGAAACGGACCTCGCGGGTCGCCGGGTCCGCCTGGACGAGCCGCACGGTCACCTGCTCGCCGAGCGGCAGCTCACCGTCACAGCGCGCGATCACCGCGGGATCGGCGAGCTGCACCAGCCCGCCGCCGCGCTCGGCGTCGGTGTCGATCACCATCGCGCCGAACGCCTGCCCGACCCGCTCGCGCAGCACGAACGCCTCGACCAGGTCCACGCACGCGCGCTCGGCCGCCCCCGCCCGGCGGCCACTCGCCGACATCACCTCCGGCAGTGCCGCCAGCGCCGCCCGCACGTCGGCCGGAACCGGCTCCCCGGCCGCGACCGCCAGGCACACCTCCGTCGCGTAGCGGTCCACCAGCCGCCGCAGCGGCGCCGTCACATGCGTGTACGGCGCGGCGACCGCGGCGTGGTCCGCCAGCTTCGGCGGCGCCCCGTCGAAGGCCACGTAACCGGCGCCGCGCAGCAGCACCCTCGCCTCGTGCAGGAACGCCGCCTGCTGCGGGACCTTCGCGTCCAGGCCGTGCACCACCGCGCCGTAGGAGGCGCCCTCAGGCCAGGGCACCTCCAGCGCCTCGGCCACCCGCCGGACCTTGGCCAGGTCGCCGGAACGCGGTGCGGGCAGCACCCGCAGCACGCCGATCTCCGCGTCCAGCATCATGGCGGCCGCGGCCATGCCGGTGAGCAGGGAGATCTGGGCGTTCCACGCCTCGGCCGGCAGCGGCAGCCGGTATTCGAGGCTGAACCCGCCGTCGGCGGGCACCATCTCCTGCTCCGGCGTCGGCAGCGTGACGCCGCCGCGCTCGCGCTCCAGCTCCAGCCTGAGCCGGCCGATCTCGGCCAGCAGGTTCAGCGTGCCGTCGGCGGTGCCGGTGTCGACGGCCGCCTGCACATAGTCGTAGTCGAGCCGCTCGCGGCTGCGTACCAGCGCCCGCTGCACGTCGGCGCCCACCGTGACGCCGTCGGCGTCGAGGTCGATCCGCCACACCACGGCGGGCCGGGTCGCGCCGGGCAGCAGGCTGGCCGCGCCCTCCGACAGCACCCGCGGGTGCAGCGGCACGTTGCCGGTCGGCAGGTAGATCGTCGCGCCGCGGGCGCGGGCCTCGGCGTCGATCACACCGCCCGGCCGCACGAACGCGCCCACGTCGGCGATCGCGTACCAGACGCGGTAGCCGCCGTGCAGCCGCTCGAGGTGCAGGGCCTGGTCGAGATCCATCGAGCCGGGCGGGTCGACGGTGATGAACGGCAGGTCCGTCAGGTCCTTGCCGCCGGGTCTCGGCACCTCGGCCACCCACTCGGCCTCGTCGAGCACGGCCTGCGGGAACTCGCCGGGCAACTTGAGCTCGCGGCGGATCCGGTCGAAACCGTCTTGGAGGCGGGCGGGAACCTCGCCAGGGACCTGAATGCTGGTACTCGACACGCGCTCAACCTACAGCCGGATCACCGCCGCAGTACGTCAAGCAGGCGGTTGAGCGGGCTGTCCAGGCCGTAGCGGTCGGCGAGCCGCACCAGTTCCTCGGGGTCGCGGGGCTTGGCGGGCAGAGTCAGATCGGCGGACGGCAGCGGCGCGTCGGGCGCCACCTTCACCACCGCCGGGGCCACCGTCAGATAGTCGCGGGAGGCGGCCAGCTTGCTGCGGCTGCCGGCGGGGAAGCCCTCCGTGACGCCCTCGTCCAGCGCGGCCAGCAGCGCTTCGAGCGAGCCGAAGCGGGTGATGAGCGCGGCCGCCGTCTTGTCACCCACCCCCGCGACGCCGGGCAGGCCGTCGCTGGGGTCGCCGCGGAGCGTGGCGAAGTCGGCGTAGGCGCGGCCGGGCACGCCGTACTTGGCCGTCACGAACGCCTCGTCCACCAGCTGCAGGTTGCGGAGGCCGCGCACGGTGTAGAGCACGCGGACCGGGCGGGCGTCGTCGACCAGCTGGAACAGGTCGCGGTCGCCCGTCACGATGTCGACCGCGCCCGGCGCCTGGTGGGTGAGGGTGCCGATGACGTCGTCGGCCTCGTAGCCGGGCGACTCCAGCCGGGCGATGCCGACCGCGTCGAGCACCTGCTCGATCACCGGGATCTGCGGCACCAGCGTGTCGGGCACCTCCTCGGTGTGGCCGTGCGCGACCCGGTGCGCCTTGTAGGTGGGGATCGCCGCCACCCGGAAGGCGGGCCGCCAGTCGGCGTCCATGGTGGCGGCCAGCTCGCCGGGCGAGTGCTGCCGCACCAGGGTGGCGATCATGTCGATGAGGCCGCGCACGGCGTTGACGGGCATGCCGTCCGGGGCGGTGATCGACTCCGGGATGCCGTAGAAGGCCCGGAAGTACAGCGACGGGGTGTCCAGAAGCATCAGCACTAGCCCAGTATGCCCACCGCCAGCAAGCACGCGTCGTCTTCCGGATTGGGGCCGCCGATGTCGGCCAGGAGCTGGTCCAGCCCTTCGTCGAGATCGCAGCCCGGCAGCTTGCAGGCCGCGGTCATGGCCAGGTCCAGGCCCTCGTCGATGTCGCGGTCACGCCGCTCGACCAGCCCGTCGGTGAACATCAGCAGCAGGTCGCCGTCGCGCAGCTCGGTCGTGGCAAGGTGGTACGGCCGGTCGCTGGCGGCGCCGAGCAGCACGCCCCTGGGCGGGCAGAGCTGGGCCGCCACGCCGTCGCGCACCAGGATCGGCGCCAGATTGCCCGCCTGCCCCCAGGTGAACACCCCGGTGGCGGTGTCGAGGTGCCCGATGATCGCTGTGGCCGTGGTGTCGGCCAGCCGGTGCAGCACCAGGTCGTTCAGCCAGGCCATCAGCTGGTTGGGCGGCGCGCCGGTCATGGTGAGGCCGATCAGGGCGTGCCGGAGCTGCGCCATGTGCGCGATGGCGGGCAGGCCGTGACCGGACACGTCGCCGATGGCCAGCAGCGCCCGGCCGTCGGGCAGCGCCGCGGCCTCGAACCAGTCGCCGCCGAGACTGGCCGTCTTCTCGGCCGGGACGTACCGCACGGCGATCCGGGTGCGCGGCAGGTCGAGGCAGCCGACCGGCTCGGGCAGGATCGCCTCGCGCAGCGCCAGCATCACGTGGCGCTCCTCGGCCGCCTGCACGCGCGCCTCCAGGAGCTGGCGGCGCGACTCGGACATGATGCGCTCGGCGCGGCGGCGGCCGGTGATGTCCTGGATGACGCCGTGCACGCCGGTCGGCCCGCCGGGGGCCATGAGCGGCTCCAGCACCATGCGCAGGCTGCGCACGTCGCCGGCGCCGCGCCGGATGCGGAACTCCGCCTGCACCGGCTCCACGCCCTGCGTGACCGTCCACAGCAGCTCGTCCAGCGCGGCCAGGTCGGCGGGCTCGACATGGTCGGCCAGCTCGGCCAGGCGCAGCGGCCCGTCGCCCGGATCGCGGCCGAAGATGGCGTAGACCTGCTCGGACCAGATGATGCAGCCGGTGCGCAGGTTCCACTCGGCCCAGCCCATGTTGCCCAGCCGCTGGGCGTGTGCCAGCCGCACCGCCAGCAGCTCGGCGTCGATGTGGCCACCGACCCCCGCCGCCGGGCTCATCGGACGATGCTGGTGACCTCCGATGACATCGACCATGGTCTCACTCTCGTACGGCGCGGGAACGGGACAATTAACCCCACAATACGTGATCGATCGTGAACGCAACGTAGCTATAGCTTGCCGTGTTGTGAGACCTTTTCGCGGATTTTAGGCGGCGTGATCCGAGTAGATTGTGCCTGTGACGTCCTCAGACTTGTACCCCGTGTCCCGCCTCGCCGCCGTCCAGGAGGCCACCGCCAAGGCCGGCATCGACGCGCTGCTGCTGACCCCCGGCCCGGATCTGCGCTACGTCAGCGGCTACGACGCCAAGCCGCTCGAGCGGCTGACGTGCCTGGTGGTGCCGGCCGCCGCGGAGCCGTACATGATGGTGCCCCGCCTGGAGCTGCCGGCCGCGCAGGCCTCGCCCGCCTCCAGGCTCGGTCTGGACTTCGTGGCGTGGGACGAGACCGAAGACCCCTACCGGATCGCCGCCCGCCGGCTCGGCGACGTGGCCAAGGTGGGGCTGGCCGACCGGATGTGGGCGATGTCGTCGCTGCGCTTCCGCGACGCGCTGCCGGGCGCCGAGCAGGTGCTGGCCGGCAGCGTGCTGCGGGAGCTGCGGATGCGCAAGTCCCCGGCCGAGGTGGCGGCGCTGCGTGAGGCGGGGGAGGCGATCGACTCCGTGCACCGGCAGGTGCCCGGCCTCCTGCGCGCCGGCCGCACCGAGCGGGAGGTGGCCCGCGACATCGCCGAGGCCATCCTGGCCAGCGGCCACGACACGGTCGACTTCGTCATCGTCGCCTCCGGCCCCAACGGCGCCAGCCCGCACCACGAGGTGTCCGACCGGGTCATCCAGGCGGGCGAGCCGGTCGTCGTCGACATCGGCGGCCAGCTCCACAACGGCTACTGCTCCGACTCCACCCGCACCTACAGCGTCGGCGAGCCGCCCGCCGACTTCGCCGCCTACTACGAGGTGCTGCGCCGCGCCCAGGCGGCCGCCTGCGACGCGGTGCGGCCCGGCGTGCCGTGCGAGTCGATCGACGCCGCCGCCCGCGAGATCATCGCCGAGGCCGGCCACGGCGAGCTTTTCATCCACCGCACCGGCCACGGCATCGGCATCGAGACGCACGAGGAGCCGTACATCGTCGCCGGCAACGGCGAGCCCATGGAGGCCGGCTTCGCCTTCTCCGTCGAGCCCGGCATCTACCTGGCCGGTCGGCACGGCGCCCGCATCGAGGACATAGTCGTGTGCACCGAGTCCGGCGGGGAGCGGCTCAACAACACCACGCGCGAGCTGGTGATCGTCTAGCCGGTCAGATTGTCGGGGGCGATCGCTAGCGTCCCGGGCATGTCCGTTGCCGCCCTGGCGCGCCCAGCGCCCGGTGCGACCCCTCAGCGGCGGACACGGCGGAGGTGGCGGCGTGAACCCGTGGCAGGAGGTCCTCGAGCGGATCGAGGCCGGGGCCAACCAGGAGCTGGCGGAGTTCGTCTCGACGCTCGGCGAGCTCGGCCGCAAGGCGGTGGCGGTGCAGTTGCCCGGCCATGTGGCCGGGCGGCTCGGCGAGGGCATGGACGGCCGGCGGGAGATCGAGGACCAGGCGGCCGGGCTGCGCATCGCGGGCGCCGCCTGCCTGGGCGGGGCGGCGCAGGTGGCCGCCTGGCTCAATCGGCGGGAGTTGCGCCGCGTGCTGGGGCCGCGGACCGACGCCGCGCGGATCCTGTCACTGATCAGGGACCGGCCCGCCCCGTGGCGCAGGGAGCTGGCCGTGCGGCTCGTGGGGCGGCTGCGCCAGACGCGCGGCACGGGCGTCGGCGCACGCGTCGAGGTGGGCACCGAAGCGGTCCCCGGCTGGCACGTCGCCGCCGGGCTGGTGGCGGAGACGGGGATCGAGCCGCCGGACGGCGACGCGTTCGTGGCCGGATGGGCGTGGCAGCTCGCCGAGGCGCACCGGTGGGAGCAGCCGCCGCCGCTGTGCGAGGACCCGCTGCTGGACGTGATGGTTCCCCGGTTGTTCCGGTCCGCGGGGGTGGCCGGCGCGCTGGCCTGGAGCGAGCGCCGCAAGCGCGGCGTCTCGGCGATCGCCTCACTGGCCGCCCTGGCCTCGCAGGGGCGGGTGCCGCGCGAGGTGCTGCTCGGCGGTTGCGCCGGGCGGTTCGTGGCAGGGGGAGTCGCCGGTGAGCTGACGCCCTTCGTGGAGCTGTGGCATCAGCTGCGGCCGGAGCCGAGCGAGATTCCGGTGCTCGGCTTCGTCCGGCTGCTGCCGTCGGCGCCCTCGCCGCTGGTGCGGCTCGCGATCGAGGAGCTGCGGCGCGCCGACGAAGCCGGGCTGCTCGACGACGAGCTGTTCGCCGACGCCGTACGGTCGCTGGCGTTGCGGCCCGAGAAGAGGTACGTCTCCGCGGCGCTGCAGTGGATCGCCGAGGCGGGGCGTTCCAGGGCCGACGGCGCCCTGGTGGCACTCGCCACCGTGCTCGGCGAGGACTCGCCCGCGCTGCGGGATCGGGCGGCCCGCTTACGTTCACGGTGACGGGGGCCGCTCGCGCGGCCTACGCCGGATTCCTGCTTCGCATGGGGTGGTGTCGGGTTCCTGCTCCGCTCGGGCCCGTGCACCTTGGTGGTGCTGGCGCTGGTTGTGCCGGGCACGCCAGGGTGTCCCGGCCTCTTCTGCGACGTCGATGTATCAAATCCGTCGCCGCGCCCTCTGGGAGTGCAAGGGGCAAGGGAGGGAGACGGGATGTTCGTCGGGAGGATGGCGGAGCTCGCCTTGCTACGCGCGGAACTGAGCCTGGCGCGCGTCGGGCCCGCTCGCAAGGTGGTGATCGAAGGGCCGGAGGGGATCGGCAAGACGGCCCTGATCCGCCATGTCCTCGACGAGGCCGCCGATGTGCGGGTGCTCGCCGCCAGCGGGGAGGAGAACGAGCGGCAGCTCAGATTCGGCCTCGTCCGCCAGCTGACGGACGAGGTGGCGGGGCAGGACACGTGGACCGTCGGCCAGGCCATCTGCGACGTGATCGAGCGGTCGCAGGCCGGCGGGCCCGTCGTGGTGCTCGTGGACGACGCCCAGTGGGCCGATCGGCCCTCGCTGCGAGCGCTCGGCTACGCGCTGCGCCGCCTGCGCGGCGGGCGCGTGCTGGTGCTGATCGCCTGCCGGGACATCGCCGACCCCTGGCTGCCGGAGGGGCTGCGGCGGCTCCTGGCGGCCGACGCCACCCGCCGGCTCTGCCTCGGCGGCCTGTCCGCGGGCGAGCTGGCCCGGCTCCCGGTGCTGGGGCGGCCGGGCGCCGGGGTGATGGCGCAGGCCTGGTCCGATGGCGCGGGGTGGGGGACCCGCGACCGGTTCGGCGACGCGGGGGCGCGCCCGCTGGACTGGCCGGGGGGCGTTGGTGCGGGTTCGCTGGACTGGCCGGGGGGCGGCGGAGCGGGTTCGCAGGACGGGCTCGGCGGCTCGGAGCGGGTGGCGGGCGCCGGATCACCGCCTCGAGGGGACGGGGCGGGGCCGGGGGAGCCGGCGCGCGAAGGAGGCGGCTCCGGGCAGGCAGGCGGCCACGGGCGCGAGGGTTCCGGGGAGCCGGGACACGACCCGTCGGCGGGTGTGCCGGAGCCGTCGCGGGCAGGGTCGGCGTTCTCCGGGCGGCCGCTGTCCGAACGGGCCGCGGCGCGGTTGCACGCGCACACCCTGGGCAACCCGCTGCACGCCCGTGCGATGCTCGCCACCTTCCCGGTCTCGCTGCTGGCGGATCCGGGGACGAGGCTGCCGGCGCCCGAGACGTACGCCCGCCCCTTCATCCGGCGCCTGCGCTCCTGCGAGGACCGCACGCGCGCGCTGATCGCGGCGTGTGCGGTCCTCGACGGGCACTGCACCCTGTTCGCGGCCGCGACGGTGTCACGCGCGCTGCCCGGCACGGCGGCGAGGGGCCGGCCCGGCCACCCGCGAGGGGGGACGGCGAGCCGCGGGACGAGGCTGGTGGCGAGGGTGGGCGCAGAGCTGGGAGACGAGTCGGAGGCGGGGATCGCGGCCGAAGGGGATCCGGTGGCCGGAGGCGCGGGAGCGGCGGCGAGTGCCGGGGACGAGGTGCTGGACGCACTGGAAGAGGCGGTGGCCGCCGGGCTGCTCGTGGAGCTGCCCGGGCGCGTGATCGCCTTCCCCGACCCGCTGGCACGGGCCGCCGTCTATGGCCGGCTCGGCGCCGGGACGCGCGCCCGCCTGCACCTCGCCGCCGCCCGGTTCGTCGACGACACGGGTACGGCGCTGCGGCATCGGGCGGCGGCGGCCGGAGGTCCGGACGAGGTGCTGGCCGAGGAGCTCGGCAGGTTCGCGGCCAAGGAGGCGCAGCACGGGCTGTGGCACGACGCCGCCACCCACCTGGAGCTGGCCGCGGGGCTCACCGAGTCGGCGGTCAGGCGCGACGAGCTGAGGACGGCGGCGCTGGAGCATGTGCTGCTCGGCGGCGATGCCGTGCGGGCGGCCGAGCTGGCGGCCGCGCCGAACGTGGACCCGCGGCCGGTGCGCCGGTACGTGCTGGGGCGGCTGGCTCTGGCGTGGGGGCGGCTGGATGAGGCCGGACGGTTGCTGGCCGACGCCTGGCCGCATCGGGAGCCGGGGTTCGCGGCCGACACCGCGGAGCAGCTCGCCTGGCTGCACCTGCTCAGGCACGACAGACAGGAGGCGGCCAGGTGGGCGCGGCTCGCCATCGAGCAGCCGATCCAGGGGGCCGCGGCCCGCCCGTTCGACGTGCTCGCGCTGAGCGGCGAGCCGTGCCCTGGGGCGCCCGCCGACAGCGTGGCCAGGGCGGTCGGGCTGCTGCGCGACGACCACGTCGACGAGGCGCGCGCGGTGCTGGGCCGGACCGTGGCGGCGCTGGGCAAGGCCGGGCTGCCGCACCACCGGCTGCTGGCCGTCGCGCTGCTGGCGGTGGCGGAGTATCGCGACGGGCGGTGGGCGGACGCCGTGGAGCGGGCCGAGCGGGCCGTCGCCGAGGCGGGCGAGCTGGGGCAGCGCTGGCTGCTGCCGTGCCTGCGAGTGGTGTGCGTGGCACCGCTGGCGGCGCAGGGCGAGCAGGAGCGGGCGCTCGCGCACGCGGGCGCGGCCCGGTCGGTGGCGCGCCGCCAGCACAACGCCCTCGGGGAGGCGCAGGCCGATCTGGCGATGGCGCTGCTGGGTGCGGGCGCGGCGGCGCCTGCCGTGGCCGACGCCTTCGCGCCGGATCCGAGGCCGCAGCTCGTGGAGACGTTCGTGGCCGAAGGGGCGCTGGACGAGGCCGAGGCCGTGCTCGCCGGGATGGACGCCGCCGGCGCGGGGCCCCGGGCGCGTGCCCAGCGGGCCAGGCTGGGCGGCCTGCTGCTCGCGGCGCGGAACGTTCCAACGGACGCGGAGGAGAGTTTCGCCGCCGCGCTGGCCCTCGTGGAGGCGGGGGCGTGCCCGATGGAGGAGGCGCGCGTGCTGCTCGACCTGGGCCGTCTGCTGCGCCGTACGGGCAGGCGGAGGGCGGCGGCCGAGCGCCTGCAGGCGGCTCGGGCGATCTTCGCCTGGCTGGGCGCCCGCCCGCTCGTCGCGCGGTGCGCCCAGGAGCTGGAGGCGTGCGGGCTGGAGCCGGCCGTGACGGCGCGGCTGGGGCTGACGCCGCAGGAATTCAGCACCGCCACGCTGGTGGCCGACGGCCTGACCAACCGGCAGATCGCCCGGGAGCTGCTGATCAGCGTCAAGACCGTCGAGTACCACATCGGCAAGATCTACATCAAGCTGGGGATCGGCTCCCGCGTCGCGCTGGCGGCGAAGCTGGCCGAGTACGGGGAAAACCCTAGGTCGCACCCTGGCGCGGCCGGCGGGCCGCTCTCGTAACGTAGAGACGATCAACGGCGCCGCGCCGGAGGAGGGGACCGGCGCGGCGGGGGTGCCCCGGCTCGCGTTCCAGGCCCGGAACGGGGACGCGAGCCGGCAGGCGAGGTCGCGGAGCGTGCGCGCCGTTCGCGCGTACGGTCCGGGCACGTGCGCGACGCCGCCACGCGCGTGCCCGGATTGGCCGCGCGGGGTCCCTCGACACGCCGCGGAACCAGACGCGGCGAGACAGGTGCGGACCTCAGCATGGCCAGGGAGCACCTGCGGGGCAGGGCGCGGTGAGGCACGGGCCGCTCTCGTGAGGCCGTCAGATGCGGATCCACGACGTGACCACGGGACCGCCACGGCGCGGGGTGACGCGCAGCCGCAGCGGGCCGGGGGAGAGCGCGTCGGTGGTGAAGCGGCCCAGCTCGTCCGAGCGCAGGCGCGTCTCGGAGTCACGCCGCTGGACACCGATCTCGGCGGGCTCGCCGGGCTGCACCCGCCCCACCAGCCGCGCGCCGGTCACCTCCAGCTCGACCACCACCTCGGCCGCCCGGAACGTGAGCAGTCGCGGCCGGCCGTGGCCCCGCACCCGGGTGGCGCTCTCCTCCTCCCAGGAGTCGAAGGCGAGCAAGGCCAGCTCGGCGTCGAGGGTCCTGAGCGTGAACGCCTGCATCGCGTCATCGAGCAGTTCCGGCGGCACGGGGTCCAGCAGGTCGGCGATGGCGCGCAGCTCGTTCTCCAGGCCGAAGTCGTCATCCATGTCGTTCACCCCGAACTCCCCGTCACTCCGCGGCGCGCGAGCAGCACGCCGAGCCGCCTGAGGCAGCGGCCCCGCATGGGGCCGACGCTGCCCACCGCGATGCCGAGGCCGGTCGCGACCTCCTGGTAGGTGGGCCTGGGCGAGGCGATGAGGACGCGCAGCAGGCGGCGGCAGCGCTCGGACAGCTCCTGGAAGGCCGCCCACACCTCCTGCGCCCGCTCGGCGTCGGCGACGGCCTCCTCGGCCTCCAGCAGCGCGTGCTCCGGCGAGCGCTCGTCCACGTCCAGCCCCATCAGGCCCACGTCGCTGACCGGGATGGACCTGCCGCTGGTGCGGATGACGCGTAACGCCTCGTTCCTGGCCGTGCTGGCGAGCCAGGCTCCGGCCTTGCCGGGGTCGCGGATCCGGGTGAGGTGCTCGGCGAAGCGGAACCACGTCGTCTGCGCCACGTCCTGGGCGTCGGCGGCGCCGGGCAGGTAGGCGCGTGCCACCGACCAGACCAGCCCGCTGTAGCGCTGGTAGAGCTCCTTCCACGCGCCGGCATCCCCTCCCGCGGCTGCCCCCACGAGTGCTGCGGTGTCGTCCACGGCGGTCCTTCCCTGTCCAGGGGCGGAAGCCTCATGATATTTCGTGAGACGCTCCAGGACAGGGGGCTGGTGCCTCACCGGGGGTAACCGCTGAGATCCGGTACGGCCAGACGCCCCTCCACGAGCTGCCGGGCCGCCTCCCGCGAGGAGATCCGGGCCTGCGACATCCGGGCGGCGATGAGCCCGGCGATGATGGGGGTGGCGAACGACGTGCCGCTCCACTGCGCCAGGCCGCCGAAGGTCGCCTTGTCCCCGTCGTGCATCGGGGCGACGCAGGCGCAGCCGGGATAGAGGCCGTGGGCGTGGAACCGGCAGCCGGTGCGGTGCGGGTAGCCGTACTCGTACGGCCCGGAGGTGAAGGCGTTCACCAGGCGCTCGCCGGGAGCGTAGAGCGTGACCCAGCTCCCGTGGTTGCTGAAGCAGGCCCGGCCGAGCCCGTCCTCGCGCAGCGCGCCGACGGAGATCACCATGTCGCCGGAGGCGTTGATCGGCTGGCCGGCGTACGCGGCGGGCCAGAACGGGTCCGTGACGCCGTCGTTGCCCGCGGCGGCGACCAGCACCGTGTCCGGGTGCCGGGCCAGCTCCGCCATGAAGTCGGCCAGGCCGAGCAGCGCCCGCGCGTTCTCGGTCCTGGTCCCGGCCGACAGCGAGATGACGTCGGGCCAGCCGTGGGTGTCGAGCGCGTCGCGGATGACGAGGCCGAGCTGGTCCTCCATGACGGCGCCGCCGTAGGGGAAGGCGTTGAGGACGCGCACGTCGGCGCTCGGCGCGGTGCAGCGCACGATCCCGGCGATGAACGTGCCGTGGCCGACGTACGGCTTGATCAGGCCGTTCGCGTCGAGCTCTTCGCCCGCGGAGGTGACGTCGCCGTCCACCTGGGGGATCTCCGGCACGCCGGAGCTGCCCGCGAGCCACTGGTGGTCGAGGTAGTCGTGGACCAGGCCGGTGTCGATGACCGTGACCCGTGCGCCTTCGCCCAGGTCGTGCGCGGCTCTCGGCGGTCTCAGCGGCTCGGCGCTCGGGACCGGCTCGTCGCCGGGGCAGAGGTTGACCCCGGCCACGGTCACGAAGTGCACCGGTGTGGCCCGTACCTGCCGTCGGGTGAGCTCGTCGGCGACCAGCCGGGGGCTCCTGTCGCCGACGTACAGCCTGCGGACCGAGACCCGGCCGGCGTCCTGCTCGGGAGGCCAGGTGACGCGGAGCTCGGCGTCGCCCGGAACGAGTTCCTGGACGAGGTCGGCGGCCTGGTCCAGGTCGGCGGCCGGGACCAGGACGTGTTCGTCGAGGTGGGCGAACTCCGGCAGGACGGATGAGTCCGGCGCGGCGCCCCGCGGACCGGCCACCGCCCGCATGCCGTCGGGCAGTGCCGCGTTCAGCATCTCGAGCTGGGCCCAGAAGCGGGTGTCGCGCTCCGGTGTGCTCATCGTCGCTCCTCCTGGAAGAAAAGGGCCTATGCCTGTATGAGCAGCCGGGGAGGCGGATGATACATCCGTGGACGTGAGGGGGCCTCGGACCTACCATCGATGGGTGTCCGGAGCCCGGGTTCCCGACGATCCGCACGACGTGCTGGCCATGGTGTTCGCGCGCCCCCAGGAGGCACTGAAAGCGGCCAGGGCCATGCTGGCGAGCGGGCGCGGGCCGTACGACTCCTCGATCGCCCGGCAGGCGATCGGCATCCTGCACCGGGAGTTCGGCGATCTGCGGGCGGCGATCCGCGAGCTGCGGCAGGCCGTACGGCTGGCGCGGCTGGCCGGCTCGCCCGACCGGGAGGCCGACGTGCTGGCCACGCTCGGCATCGCGCTGGTGCAGCACGGCAGGACGCGTTCGGGCCTGGCGGCGCTGGACACCGCGGTCTCGCGCGCGAACGGCACCACCCGCGCCCGGGTGCTGTTCCGCCGCGCCGGAGCGCGCTGGATCCTCGGCTGGCACCGCGAGGCGCTCGGCGACCTCAGGCTCGCCGCCCCCGCGCTGCGCAGGGCCGGCGACACCGTCTGGGCGGCCCGGGCGCTGACGCTGCGCGGGCACGTACAGCTCGCCCTGGGCTCGGTCGAGGGCGCCGACGCCGACTTCCGCACAGCTCAGGGGATGTTCGCCACCACCCGGCAGGAGCACGACTCGGTCGTCGCCGTCCAGAATCGCGGGGTGGCCGCCTTCGTGGCCGGTGACCTGCCGGCCGCGCTGGACCTGCTCGACCAGGCCGACGAGGGGTTCCAGAAGCTCGGCACGCCGATGCTGGACCTGGTCGCCGACCGGTGCGCCGTGCTGCTCGCGGCCGGGCTGGCGCGCGAGGCGCTGGAGCACGCCGACGGCGGGCTGCGGCTGCTCGCCCGGCTGCGCGGCCAGGCCACCCGGCGGGCCGAGCTGCTCCTTCTCGCCGCGCGGGCCGCGCTGCTCGCCGCGGACCCGGCCACCGCCCGCGAACGCGCCGCCGAGGCTCGCACGCTGTTCGCGGGGCAGCGGCGCGAGTGGTGGGCCGAGCACGCGCGGCTCATTCTCGTGCAGGCCTGGCTCGCCGAAGGGCAGGCGACGCCGCGGCTGCTGGCCACCGCCCGGAGGCTGGCGACCCGGCTGACCGAGCTTGGCTCGCCCGAGGTGTGGCAGGCGCACCTGCTGGCCGGGCGCACCGCGCTGAGGCTCGGCGACCACGGCGTGGCCGAGCACCACCTGGCCGCCGCCGCGCGGGCCCGGCACCGCGGGCCCGCCACGTCCAGGGCCGGCGGCTGGCTGGCCGAGGCGCTGCGCGCCGACGCGGCCGGGCAGCCGCGCCGCCTGCTGCACGCCTGCCGGTCGGGGCTGGACCTCATCGAGGAGCACCGGCTCACCTTCGGCTCGTCCGAGCTGCGCGCGCTGGTCACGGCGCAGGGCGTCGAGCTGGCCAGGCTCGCCCTGCGCCACCTGCTGCACGCCGGCCGCAGCCGGGAGCTGCTCGCCTGGACCGAGCGGTGGCGCGCCACCGCGCTGGCCGTGCCCCCCGTCCGCCCGCCGCACGACCAGGAGCTGCTCGGCAGGCTCGCCGCCCTGCGCCGGCTCGACCACCTGCTCGCCACGGCCCGCTCCGGCGGCGCGGCCTCGGCCGTCACCCTGGAGCGCGACCGTGGGCGCCTGGAGGCGCAGGTGCGGGCCAGGACGCTGCGCATGCGCGGCCCCGGCGAGCGTGAGGATCGCGCGCCCGGATGCGCGCAGATCCCCGCCGCGCTGGGCGCCGGCGGCGTGCTCGCCGAGCTCGTGGTGATCGACGGCACGCTGCACGTGCTGCTGTGCGCTCGCGGGCGGGTGCGCAGGCACGAGGTGGGGCCGGCCTCGGACGCGGTCGCCGAGATGGAGTTCGCCCGCTCCAGGCTGCGCCGCCTCGCCTACGAACGCCACCCCGACCAGGCCGAGCTGGCCGAGCTCGGGCACCGGCTGGAGGCGGCCGTGCTCGGGCCCGTCGCCCGCCGGCTCGGCGGCGGGCCGTGCGTGGTGGTGCCGCCCAGCATCCTGCACGCCACGCCGTGGGGGCTGCTGCCGTCACTGCGGCGCACCGCCTTCAGCGTCGCGCCGTCCGCCGCGGCCTGGCTGCGCGCCCGCGCCGCGGCCCCGCCGCCTTCCGGCGGCGTCGTCCTGGTCCGCGGTCCGGCCGTGGCGAACGCCCCGGCCGAGGTGCGCGCCATCGCCGAGCTGTACGGCGGCTCCGGCGCGGAGCCCGACCACGGCCTTCCCCCACAGGCGCGCAGTGAGGCTGACGGCCGGACCGGCTCGCTCGCCCCGGTCACGGTGCTGGCCGGTGGGGCCGCCACCACGTCGGCCGTGCTGACGGCCATCGACGGCTGCCTGCTGGCGCACCTGGCCGCGCACGGCACGTTCCGGTCCGACAGCCCGCTGTTCTCCTCGCTGCACCTCGACGACGGGCCGCTCACCGTGTATGACCTGGAGCGGCTGCGCCGCGCCCCCTACCGGCTGGTGCTGTCGAGCTGCGACTCGGCGCAGATGGCCGCCGTCGGCGCCGACGAGCTGCTCGGCCTGGCCACCGCCCTGCTCCACCTCGGTACGGCCGGCATCGTGGCGAGCGTCGTGCCGGTGAACGACGAGATGGCGGTGCCCGTCATGGTCCGCCTGCACGCCGGCCTCAGACGTGGTCTCACGCTGGCCGAGGCGCTGTGCGAGGCCCGGGGCGACGACGTGTCGTTCGTCGCCATCGGAGCGGGCTGACCGGGGCCACGCTGCTGTACCTTGATCGGATGCTCGTGATCATGTGACAATTCACCACACAGGGGTAACCGCGGGTATTGGGGGAGTCCTCGCTCATGATCCGAGTGCCGATCGAGCGGACCTAGGGATGCCGGGCGGCGAGCCGGACATGGCGTTCGAGCTGGGCCGGACCTGTGCGCTGGCCGCCGAGTGCGGCAGGGACCTGCGGCGTTGCGCCCAGATGTACGGCGGGCTGTTCCCGGCCGCGGCCTTCGACGGCGACTTCTACACCGCGCGGTCGCTGGCCGCCGCGTTCAGCGCCCCCTGGGCCACGGCCGACAGGTTGAAGATCGCAAACCGGACGGCACTGTGGGTGCTGGCCCTCGACCGGCTCGTGGACCACACCGCCTCCACCCGCGACCAGGTGAACGCGCTGATCCGGGACTGCCTGTCGGTCGCCGACGGCGCGGCGCCGAGGACGGCCGTGACCCGTTTCCTGGCCGACCTGCGTGACGAACTGGCCACGGTCAAGGAGTTCGGCGACCTGCGCTGGCTCTGGCGGGACCAGCTCGCCAGGATGCTCGCCGGGATGGCCAGGGCGTGGGTGTGGCGTGACACCGGGGCCGAGGTCACGCTCTCGCGCTTCGTGGACAACGCCGACAGCCGCGGCAGCTGCTTCGTGGATCTGTCGCACTGGATCTACGCCGGCGACGGGTGGTCCAGAAGCCATCTGGAGGAGCTGCGCACGGTCAGCGGGCACGTGCAGCGCTACCTGCATCTGCTCGGCGACCTGGCCTCCTACCGGCGGGATGTGAGCTGGGGCGACCTCAACGTGCTCATGCTCGGCGTCAGCAGGGGCGAGGTGACCGAGGCGATGGCCGACCTGGCGGGCGAGGCGGGCGAGCTGATCGGGCGGGTGCGGGGACGCAGTCCGCGCGCGGCTGACTACTTATGGCGACAAATGGGTTTTAACGCTGGTTATCACAATATTTCCGGCTATTCGGGCTCTTCAGGCTATGGGCGTCATGAGTAACGAGAAGGTCAGATAGCATGACAAGCTAGCTTTACTGCTGCCAGAATCCTGGGCGACGAATGAGGCTATAAGCGTCAAACGGTGACATGTTGATTTCTGAGGATGTCTGGCGCTTGAGTGGAATTTGTGGCATTGCTAAGGTGTCTCGATGCCAGGCAGGTGGATCAATTTTGCTCGACGCCTTGACAGGAGCCACTGACTGCGGCGCCGCGGGCTGAGAGTGCCGGCGCGGAAGGAAGTACAGGCGGTGCTGGATGGATTTCGGTCGCTCTGAACGGTGGCGGCTGCCCACCCCGATCAAGATTCTGATCGCGGGTGGCTTCGGCGCGGGCAAGACCACCATGGTGGGGGCCGTGTCGGAGACCCGGCCGCTGCGCACCGAAGAGGCGCTCACCCACATGGGCCTGCACATCGACGACCTGGCCGGCGTCGAGGCCAAACCGACCACCACCGTGGCCATGGACTTCGGCCGCATCACCATCCGCGGCGACTACATGCTCTACCTGTTCGGCACCCCCGGCCAGGAGCGTTTCCTGTTCGTCTGGGACGACCTGGCCCTCGGCGCGCTCGGCGCCGTGGTGCTCGCCGACACCCGCCGCCTGGCCGACTGCTTTCCGGCCATCGACTACTTCGAAAAGCGCCGCCAGCCGTTCGTGGTGGCGCTCAACTGCTTCGACGGCGCCCGTCCCTTCACCGTCGGCGAGGTGCGCCAGGCGCTGGGCCTGGAGCCGGGCGTCCCGATCGTGCGCTGCGACGCCCGCAGGCGCGACTCGAGCAGGGACGTGCTCGTCACACTCGTGGAGCACGCCCTGCGGATGGGCGCCTCCCCGGTCGGGACAATGTCGTGACCTCTACCGGCTACCTTTGACCGATGGAGGAGATCGACCGCCGGATCGTCACGCTGCTGGCAGAGGACGGCCGGATGAGTTTCACCGACCTGGCCAGGGAGACCGGGCTGTCGGTGTCGGCGGTGCACCAGCGGGTGCGCCGCCTGGAGAAGCGCGGCGTGCTGCGCGGTTACTCCGCGATCATCGACTACGACGCGATCGGGCTGCCGCTCACCGCGTTCGTGTCGATCAAGCCGATCGACCCGGCCGCGCCCGACGACGCCCCCGACAGGCTGGCCCACCTGACGGCCATCGAGGCATGCCACAGCGTGGCGGGCGACGAGAGCTACATCCTCAAGGTGCGGGTCGCCTCGCCGGTGGCGCTGGAGGAGCTGCTGCAGCAGATCCGCGCCGCCGCGAACGTCTCCACCCGCACCACGGTCGTGCTCAGCACCCCGTACGAGCACCGCGCCCCGGACGTGAAAGGAACGGGCGAGCCGGCCGCCGCCGAGTGAAGCCCCGGCGCTCTCCGGCCGGCTGCGGTCCCGCCTCCCCGCCTCCAGGGGCGGCGCGCGGTACGGGTTGACCATCCGGGCCTCATGAGCCGCCGGCGGCCGACCTCTCCTTGCGTTCGCGGAGCATGTCCAGGCGGTCCATGGCGGGGGTGGCGGTGACGCCGTGCAGCACGACCGAGGCCAGCACGGTGAATCCGACCACCGCCCACAGCTCCTCGGCGGGGACGCCGAAATCCGCCTGGCCCAGCGCATAGGCGAGATAGAACAGGGAGCCGATGCCGCGGATGCCGAAGAACGAGATCACGACACGCTCCCGCGGCCCGGCGGAGCCGCGGAGCTGGCTCAGCCAGCCCGCCAGCGGGCGGATCACGAGCAGCAGCAGGACGCCGACGGCCGCGCCGCGCCAGGTGAGCGCCGCCAGGCCGCCGCTCGCGACGAAACCGCCGAGCAGGAGCAGCAGCCAGGCGGTCAGCAGCCGCTCGATCTGCTCCACGAAGCCGTGCAGGATGTTGTTGTAGCCGTGGCCGCGCTCGGCGTTCCTGATGGTGCACGCGGTGACGAACACCGCGACGAAGCCGTAGCCGTGCGCGAGCTCCGTCAGGCCGTACGCGAGGAACGTGGCGGCCAGGGCGACGAAGCCGTCGCGGTGCTCGGCCAGCCGCAGCTTCTCCTCGCCGGCATGGAAGAAGAGCCGACCGAGCAGTTTGCCCAGCAGCAGGCCGCAGATCACCCCGGCGGCGGTCCTGTAGAGGACGTCCACCAGGGCCCATTCGCCCACCCAGCCCGCGCCGCCCACCGTCGCTACGGCGATGGCCGCGTACACGATCGGGAAGGCCAGCCCGTCGTTCAGGCCCGCCTCGGAGGTCAGCGCGAAGCGGACCTCGTCGTCGGCGTTGGCCGCGTCGACCGGTTCGCCCACGCTGACGTCTGAGGCGAGCACCGGGTCGGTGGGCGCCAGCACCGCGCCGAGCAGCAGCGCCGCCCCGAGCGGCCAGCCCAGCAGGAAGAAGGCCACGGCGGCGACCGCGGCGACGGTGAGCGGCATCGCCCAGCCGAGCAGCCGCCAGGTCGTGGCCCAGCTGTGCAGCCCCGCCCGCCGGTTGATCGCCAGCCCCGCCCCCATCAGGGAGATGACGACGCAGAGTTCGGTGATGTGCTCCAGCGCGACCCGGTGCGCGATCGGGTCGGGCTCAGGCAGCCCGATCGGCAGCATGAACAGCAGAACGCCCGCGACCAGGTAGGTCAACGGCAGGGAGACCGCCCGCCGGGCGATGATGCCGGGCAGCAGGGCGGCGAGGAGGGCGGCGGCGCCGCCGATGGCGAGGAGGAGATCGGGTGTGGACATCGATGACCTAGTGCCCCATAGATCACCCCGCATCCCATTCGATAAGAGATTTTGACGCGCCTTCCGGAACCGGTCAGCCGCGGGGCTCGCCGAACGGCCTGCGGGGCGCGGCGGCGACCCCCCAGCGCCTCGATCATCGACGTCACGGTACGGGCCGCGGCCCGCCTCCGATCACAGCCAGTCTCAGCTCTTGTCTCCCTGTCATCGCGAGTCGAAGACCTCGTCCCGGACGGTTCTCAGGGCGAGGTCGAGCGCGCCGGCGAGGACCGGGTTGCCCTCCAGGTCCGAAAGGCGCACCCGAGGGCGGGGGATGGTCAGGGTGTGCAGCTCGTCCTCGATCAGCTCGCGCAGCACCTCGCCGCCCGACAGGGCCACCCCGCCGGTCAGCACGATCAGGCCCGGATCCACGACGGAGGTGATGGTGGCCAGCCCCATCGCCATCCGCGCCGCGACCTCACGCAGGGCCGCCCCGGCCTCGGCGGCGTGGGCGCCGGAGCCCGCCACGGCGGACACCGCGTTCGCGACCGCCTGGCGCGGGTCCGCGCCCGCGACGCCGTGCGCCCGCAGCACGCCCAGCACGGCCGATCCGCCGGTGAGCGCCTGGTAGCCGTGGTCGGCGTACCGGCCGGTCTCGCGGGCGGTGGGCGCGCCCGGCGTGGGCATGTAGCCCACCTCGCCGGCGCCTCCGGTGGCGCCGCGGTGCATCCGGCCGCCGAGCACGATGGCCGCGCCGATGCCGTCGTCCGCCCACAGCAGCACGAAGTCGGGCACGCCGCGCGCCGAGCCGTGCGCCTGCTCGGCCAGCGCCACCAGGTTGACGTTGTTCTCCACCGAGACCGGTACGCCGAGGCCCTCGCCGAGCGTCCGCTCCAGGTCGTCGATGTGCCAGCCGGGCATGTCCTCGGCGGTGGCGTAGCCGAGCCTGCCGGACGCGGGGTCGAGCGCGGCCTGGACGCCGATCACCACCCGGCGCGGCGGCTCGGGCGGGCGCGCGCCCGCCAGCGCCGCGCGCAGCCGCTCGGCCAGCGTGCCCCGGGGCCGCGGCGTGGTGGTCAGCGTGTACTCGCCGACGACCGTGCCGGCCAGATCGGCCACCCGGGCCTCGATGCGGGTGGAGGTGACGTCGAGCGCGGCCGCGTACGCCGCCTCGGGGTTGATGCGGTAGACCTCCGCCGTACGGCCCGGCAGGCCCTCCCTCACGCCGTCGAGGACCACCAGGCCCGCCTCCCGCAGCCGGGACAGCAGCTGGGAGGCCGTCGGCTTGGACAGGCCCGTCAGCGTGCCGATCTCGGGGCGGGTCAGGGGGCCGCGCTCGAGAAGTACGCGCAGTGCGGCGCGATCGTTGATGGCGCGTAGCAGACTGGGAGTGCCCGGCACGGGATCGCTCACTGTCACCTCTTCACCCCAGCAGTTAGGAAACTTTCCTAACTGAAGGAACGTAAGGAGGTGAGGGGTATTCGGTCAAGAGTCGAAACCGAGCCGTGATCGTCGCGGGGAAGGGGGATCACGCGGAAGAGTGGGAGTGCCTCGACAGGCATGCTAATGTCGTCGTTTGTCGTAACAACAAGCAGAATGGCCCGGAGTGTCCCATTAACCACATTAATGGTCAGGCGGCAACGCGTCAAACAGAGCTCGCCAAGGAGCAGACGTACGTCACCCGTCTCTACGACCGTCTCGACGTGCTGCGCGAGCGTACCCAGGGACAGCTCAAGGAAGTGCTGGCGGCCGGCGCCGTCGGGACGATGCAGAACCGGTCGGAGCGCGACACCTTCGCCGAAATGTACGCCACCAGGCTGGCCCGGCTGTGGGCGGTGGAGCGCGGACTGGTCTTCGGCCGGCTCGACCACGCCGACGAGGGCCGGCTCTACATCGGCAAGCTCGGCCTGACGGACGACGAGCAGGAGCGGCTGCTGATCGACTGGCGCGCCCCCGTGGCGCAGCCGTTCTACCGTGCCACCCCCGCCGCGCCGATGGGCGTGACCAGGCGCCGTCATCTGCAGACCAAGGGGCGCGTGGTGAAGGTCGTCGAGGACGACCTGCTCGACTTCGACGCGCTCACCGACGACGACCGCGCCACGCTGAACGGCGAGGCCGCGCTGCTGGCCGCGCTGGACGAGCGGCGCACCGGCCGGATGCGCGACATCGTCGCCACCATCCAGGGCGAGCAGGACCGCGTCATCAGGTCGGACCTGAGCGGCGTGCTGGTCGTCCAGGGCGGCCCCGGCACCGGCAAGACCGTCGTCGCGCTGCACCGGGCCGCCTACCTGCTCTACACGCACAGGGAGCGCCTGGAGCGCCGCGGCGTGCTCATCCTCGGCCCGAACCTCACCTTCCTGCGCTACATCGAGCAGGTCCTGCCCTCGCTCGGCGAGACGGACGTGCTGCTGTCGACGGTCGGCGAGCTCTACCCCGGCCTGACCGCCACCGCCAGGGAGCGGCCCGAGGTGGCCGCGCTCAAGGGCGACCTGCGCATGGCCGAGGTGCTCGCCAGGGCCGTCCGCGACAGGCAGCGGGTCCCGCGCAAGCCCGTCGAGCTGAACCTGGGCCGCTACACCCTCACCATCGACCGCAACATGCTCGAAGCGGCGCGCAACAAGGCCACCCGCGCCCGCCGCCCGCACAACCAGGCCCGCACCACCTTCGTCAGGTCCCTGCTCAACGCCCTGGCCAGGCAGGTGGCCAAGAAGCTCGGCAAGGGGCTGATCGACGAGGACGAGCTGGCCGACCTGCGCGAGGAGCTGCGCACCGAGCCGGTCGTCAGGTCCGCCCTGAACCGGCTGTGGCCCTACCTGACCCCGCAGCGCCTGCTGCTGGGCCTGTACGGCTCCGCCGAGCGGCTCGACCACGCCGCCTCCGCGCTCTCCCCGGCGGAGCGGGCGCTGCTGCGCCGCGACGGAGCCGGCGAATGGACCGAGTCCGACGTGCCGCTCCTCGACGAGGCGGCGGAGCTGCTCGGCGAGATCGACGAGCAGGTGCTGCGCGCGACCGCGATGCAGGCCGAGGAGGAGCTCGCCGCGGCCAGGCAGGCAGAGGAGCACGAGCGCGAGGCCGAACTCGCCTACGCCCGCGAGGTTCTCGAGCTGACGGGCCTGTCGGACGTCATGGACGCCGAACGCCTCGCCGAACGGCATCGCGGCGAGGGCCCCTATCTCACCACCGCCGAGCGGGCCGCCGCCGACCGCAACTGGGCCTACGGCCACGTGATCGTGGACGAGGCGCAGGAGCTGTCGCCGATGGCCTGGCGCTCGGTCATGCGCCGCGTCCCCACCCGGTCGATGACGATCGTCGGCGACATCGCGCAGACCGGCTCGACCGCCGGGGCCCGATCCTGGGGCGAGGTGCTCGACCCGTACGTGGCCGGGCGCTGGCGGCAGGAGCGGCTGACCGTCAACTACCGCACGCCGGTGGAGCTGATGGCGCTCGCCTCCCGGGTGCTCGCCACCATCGATCCCGCCCTTGAGCCGCCCGCCTCGGTGCGCGAAGGCGGCGTCGAGCCCTGGGCGGCGCCGCTTGCGGCGCTGCCCGAGCTGGTCAAGGCGGAGGTGGGCGAGGGCGGCAAGGTGGCCGTGGTGGTGCCCGACGCGATGCTCGCCGAGCTGGGCGAGACGGTCCGCGGCGCGATCGAGGGCGCGGTGGTGATCGCCCCGGGAGCCGGCCGGGCCCGCGGCGCGGCGGCGCTGGACGCCCCCGTGGCCGTGCTCGCGGTGGCGGACGCCAAGGGACTGGAGTTCGACTCGGTGATCGTCGCCGAGCCCGACCTCATCGCCGCGCAGTCGCCACGCGGACCGAGCGACCTCTACGTCGCCCTCACCCGTGCCACGCAACGGCTCGGAGTCGTCCACGAACGGCCCCTGTCCGAGGCGCTGAGCGGCTTGCCAAGCCACTCGTCCGGTCCGGCAAATGGGGTTTAGCGCGCTTTAGCCGGGCCGGCCAGGACGCGCCCACCTGCGAAAACTTGATGTTCTTGCTGATCGGGACACGGTTGACATCTGAGGTGGAGTCGGTAGTTTGCTGCCCAGTCCAGCACGGGACTTGGCCGGTTGGCCGTCTCTGACATCGTCGGATCCTGCGCCCGTGACGGAGCGAAACTCCGTCCACACAGCCAGGTGCAGGGCCGTCGGTCCGTCGAGTCGGGGCACCCCAACCGGGCGGGGGGTTGGACCCGGGACGGGCCCGGGAGCCCAGTAGACAACGGAATTCCGCGCTCGCCGCCGACGAGACGGATCCGGTCCGAAGGGTTTCCGGGCCCTCTTCCCGCTCTCGTGCGCAGGATCGGCAGTGCGCCGGGTGGTCTCGTCGGCAACGGGATCACCCTGCCGCGCTCCCGCCCGGCAGACGGCGTGATCACCTCCGCCGCGCCGTGACCCGATCGCGCCCCCGGGGCGGTAGCGTTTCGCAAGGAAGGCGTGCGAAAACGCGAGGAGAACCCGCAGTGGTGCAGGAAAAGACGGGCACATCGCCCACCCCCGCGCGCGACTCGGCTGCTCCCGAGCCGGTCGCGCCCGAGACGCGGCGGATCCTGCTCGCCCGGGTGGCCGCCGCCGTCGCCGGCGGCGTGCTGCTCTACCTGTCCTTCCCGCCGCTCGGCTGGTGGCTGTGCGCGCCGCTCGGGCTCGGGCTGGTCGTCGCCTCCCTCTACCGCGCCCGTCCCCGGCGGGCCGCCTGGGTGGCGTACGTGGCCGCGGTGGCGTTCCTGCTGCCGGCGCTGGCCTGGGTGCGGACGATCGGCGACGACGCCTGGCTGATGCTGGTGGGCATCGAGAGCCTGTTCTACGCGGCCCTGGCGGTGCCGGTGTCGCTGGTGTTCAGGCTGCGCCTGTGGCCCGTCTACTTCGCCGCGCTCTGGGTGGCCATGGAGTGGCTGCGCAGCCTGGTGCCGATCGGCGGCTTCCCGTGGGCGCGGGTGGCCTTCAGCCAGGGCGAGTCGGTGTTCACCCCCTACGCGGCGCTGGGCGGCGCGCCGCTGGTGTCGTTCGCCGTGGCCCTGTGCGGCGCCCTGCTCGCCTACGCGCTGCTGCGGCCCGCCGCGGGGATCAGGCAGGCGATCCCGCTGGCGCTCGCGTTGGCGGTGCCCCTGCTCGGCCTGGCCGTGCCGAGGCCGGCCGACGAGGGACGCACCGTCAACGTGGGCATCGTCCAGGGCAACGTGCCCGGCCGGGGCATGGACGTCCTCGGCGACGAGCCCGCCGTCGTGCTGAAGAACCACGCCGACGAGACCAAGCGCCTGGCGCAGGCCGTGCGCGACGGCAAGCTGCCCAAGCCCGACGTGGTGGTGCTGCCGGAGAACTCCACCGACATCGACCCCTACCGCGACGCCTCCGCCTTCCAGACGATCGACGAGTCGGTCAAGGACGTCGGCGTGCCGACGCTGGTCGGCGCCGTGGTGGCCATCGGCGACGAGCACCGCGCCACCCGCAGCCTGGTCTGGGACCCGGTCACCGGCCCGGGCGCCTACTACGACAAGCAGCGGCTCGTCCCGTTCGGCGAGTACACCCCCTTCAAGGACCTCGTGCTGGCCCTGTACGACCGGGCCGCGCGGGTCGGCAGGCAGTCCGTCCCCGGCGACCGGCCCGGCGACCTGAAGCTGGGACCGGTCACCATCGGCGCGGTCAACTGCTACGAGGTGGCCTACGACGACACCGTGCGCGGCACCGTACGAGCCGGAGGCACGCCCGTCGTGGTGCAGACCAACAACGCCTCCTACGCGCTGTCCAACCTGCCGGCGCAGCAGCTCGCCATGTCCAAGCTGCGGGCCGTGGAGCACAACAGGGCGTTCGTCACCGCCGCCACCACTGGCATCTCTGCATTTGTCACGCCTGACGGTAAGGTCTCCTGGCAGACCCGCGAGCTCGTCGCCGACATGACAGTGGTGACGGTGCCGGTGCGCACCGAGCAGACGATCGCCACCAAGGTCGGCGCGGCGCCCGAGTGGGCTCTGATGGTTTTGGGAGCGGCGGCGGCCTTCGCCGCCGTGTGGCGCAGGCGGCGCGACGACCGGATGGGGAATGGCTGACGATGGAGACTCTTGGGCGGGTGCTGGTCATCGTCCCGACCTACAACGAGCGCGACAACCTGCCGAAGATCACCGAGCGGCTGCGGGCCGCGCTGCCCACGGCGCACCTGCTGGTGGCCGACGACAGCAGCCCCGACGGCACCGGTGACATCGCCGACGAGCTGGCCGCCGCCGACGACCATGTCCACGTCCTGCACCGGCCGGCCAAGCAGGGGCTGGGCGCCGCCTACATCGCGGGGTTCCGCTGGGGTCTGGCCGAGGGCTTCGACGTGCTGGTGGAGATGGACGCGGACGGCTCCCACCAGCCCGAGGAGCTGCACAAGCTGCTCGGGGCGCTGGCCGACGGCGCCGACCTGGCGATCGGGTCGCGTTACGTGCCCGGCGGCCGGGTGACCAACTGGCCGGCCTCGCGCGAGTTCCTGTCCAGGGGCGCCAACCTCTACACGCGGATCATGCTCGGGCTGCCGGTCCGCGACGCGACGGCGGGCTTTCGCGCCTACCGGGCCGCCACGCTGGAGAAGGTCGGGCTGGCCGACGTGGAGTCGCAGGGCTACTGCTTCCAGGTCGACCTCACCCTGCGTACGGCCCGGCACGGGCTGCGGGTGGCCGAGGTGCCGATCACGTTCGTGGAGCGCACGATCGGCACCAGCAAGATGGACGGCCGCGTCATGGCCGAGGCGTTCTGGCGCGTCGCCCAGTGGGGGATCACCGGCCTGCCGGCCAGGCTGCGCAGGCGGCGCGGCTGATCGGCTCCTGTCCCGGGAGCGGAACGCATCGGCCGCACCGGGCGTTGTCCTAGCTGTAGACGCGTGCTGAATCGAGGGAACGATGCGGCTCCTGCTTTTCCTGGCCTTCCTGCTGGTCCCCGTGCTGGAGATCTGGCTGCTCATCCAGGTGGGCTCGGTGATCGGCGGCTGGCCGACCGTGGGCCTGCTGGTCGTCATCAGCCTGCTGGGCACCTGGCTGATACGGCGCGAGGGGCGCAGAGCGTGGCGCAACCTCCAGGACTCGCTGCAGTCGGGCAAGGTGCCCGACCGCGAGCTGGCCGACGGCGGGCTCATCCTGGTGGGCGGCGTGCTGCTGCTGACGCCGGGGTTCTTCAGCGACGTGCTCGGGCTGATGTGCATCCTGCCGTTCACCCGGCCGGCGATGCGGCGGCTCGGCACGTGGTTCTTCGACCGGAGGGTCAAGAAAATGGCGGCGGCCTCGCCGTACGCGAACCTCTTCCCGGCGCCGCCCGGCGCGGCGGCGCGGCCGGACGCGCCGCAGGCCAGGGTCGTGCACGGTGAGGTCATCCGCGAGGACCCCGACGCCTAGCCGGCGCGGCTCCATCCGGACAGAGAAAAACCCCCGGGCCATCAGCCCGGGGGTTTTCACCGTGAGATTTCGTCAGGCGCTCTTGCGACGCTGGGCCCGCAGGACCGCCAGCCTCTCGTTGAGCACCTCTTCCAGGTCCTCGATGGACCTCCGCTCCAGGAGCATGTCCCAGTGTGTCCGCGGGGGCTTGGTCTTCTTCGACTCCGGTTGCTCGCCGTCCACCCGCACCGCGGTCACGCCGCACATGCGGCACTCCCAGGTCGCGGGGATCTCGGCCTCGGCGGCAAGCGGAACGTCGAAGCGATGGCCCTTTGGGCAGGTGTAGGACACCTCCTGGCGGGGGGCCAGATCCGTGTTACGGTCGTTCTCGTAGCTGGTTGCCCCGAGCCGGGTGCCACGAAGCGCGCGCTCGCCCATGTTTAAATGCCTCCTACAGGGCCCCCATGCGTGGGGGGTCTGTCTCCCACGGTGTGTAACGCTTGGTACCGTGATGGGATTCCCATCTGCGGCGTGATCCAATCGCACTACCGGCGAGCAGTTGGCGGCACGTGCGTCTCAGGGGTCAGGAGCCGCGGTTGGCCAGCAGGGGGACGAGCGTGCGATCGCCGATCCGGGTCATCGCCGCCAGCGGCTTGACCGCCGCCCCGACCAGCAGCGGCAGGCCGCGCCTGCCCGTCGCCCGCGCCAGGCCGGTGCCCAGGGCGGCCATCATGGCAGTGAGGGCGGGCAGTGGCCGGATCCACAGCGTGATCTCCTCGACCAGGCCATGCTCGTCAAGGCGGACGAGCGCGGACTCCTCGAGCTCCTGACGGCCCACCCGGGCGGTCGCGGCCAGCATGCGGGTGCGGTCGTCGCCGACGTCGGTGTGATAGCGCAGGTCGCTCACCACGTCGAAGACGACCGCGAACAGCCCGCGCAGGGCTCGATCGCCCTCGAACCGCGCGGTGGCGCTCAGCGGGGAGTGGAACACGACACCGGGAGCGAGCGTGTCCATGAGCGCGTCGAGATCCTTGGCCTCGCCCGCGTCGCGGTAAGCCCTGACCGGTGAGTCCTGAATGTGAACTGACATGAGTTCACTTTATCAACCCACTATGCTGGGTCCATGAACAGGTTCGGGGAGATGCACTGCTCCATCGCGCAGGCCGTCGGCGTGGTCGCCGAGCCCTGGACGCCGCTCATCCTGCGTGACCTGTTCCTCGGCGTGCGCCGGTTCGACGACCTCGCCGAGGACCTAGGCATCTCCCGCAACCTGCTGACCCGGCGGCTGGACCACCTGGTGACGGCCGGCGTGGTCGAGAAGCAGCCCTACCAGGAGCGGCCGGCGCGCTACGAGTACGTGCTCACCGAAGCCGGGCGCGACATCGTGCCCGCCCTGCTCACGCTGATGGCCTGGGGCGACCGCTGGGCCACCCCGCCCGGCGGCCCGCCGGCCCTGCTCGTGCACTCCTGCGGCGAGCAGTTCACCCCGGTGGTCACCTGCCCGCACTGCGGCGGTGAGGCCAACGCCGAGACCGTCCTGGCGGTCCGGGGCCCCGGAGCAGCCCAGGGCCCCGGCACGATGGTCCTGGCGGCCTCCTGAGTCCCGCTTCAGATTCCCTTCGGGACCTCGTTGCCGGCGGCGCGGATGGCCTTGGGAAGGTTGACCAGCGCCAGGAGGACGAAGCCCGCCACGAAGAAGACGATCATGGACAGGATCGCGATCCGGAAGCTATTGGTGAGCTGCAGCGCGATCGTCACCGTGAGCGAGCCGATGAAGGCCGAGCCCTTGTCGCTGATCTGCAGCAGGCTGAAGTACTCCGCCTCCTTGCCCTTTGGGATGACCTGGGAGAACAGCGAGCGCGACAGCGCCTGGCTGCCGCCGAGCACGATCGCGATGGCGAACGCCATGAGGTAGAACTGCACCGCGTCACCCTCCCGCACGAACAGCGCCATCACCACGATCACCGTCCACAGCACCAGGCTGCCCAGCACGGTGCGCTTGGTGCCGAAGCGGCGGGCCAGCGAGCCCAGCAGCAGCGCGCCGAAGAACGCCACGAACTGCACCATCAGGATCGCGGTGATCTGCACGGTCCGGTCGAGCTTGAGCGCCTCGGAGGCGAAGGCGGCGCTGTTGCCGATGACGGTCTGGATCCCGTCGTTGTAGACCAGGTAGGCCACCAGGAACAGCAGCGTCAGCGGATACTGACGCAGCCCCTTGAGCGTGCGGCCGAGCTGGCGGAAGCTGCCGCCGACCGAGGCGAGCGCGGTGCGCTCGTGGGCGGGGACGGGCCGGTTGCGCAGCCGCAGGAGCGGGACGACGGTGAACGTCGCCCACCACAGCCCGGCCGACATCATGCTGATGCGCACCGAGTCGCCCTCGGACAGGCCGAGGCTCTCGTGGCTGAGGTAGAGCGCCAGGTTGAGCGCGAGCAGCAGCCCGCCGCCCAGGTAGCCGATGGCCCAGCCGCGCGAGGAGACGTGGTCGCGCTCCTGCGGGGTGGAGATCTGCGGCAGGAAGGAGTCGTAGACGACGATGGAGGAGCCGTAGGCCAGGTTGGCGATGACGAACAGCACCCCGCCCAGCATGTAGCGGTCGCCCTCGACGAAGTACAGGCCCATGGCGGCCAGCGCGCCGACGTAGGCGAAGACGCCGAGCAGCTCCCTCTTGCGGCCGGTGTGGTCGGCCAGGGCGCCGACGATCGGCAGGAAGACGATCTGCAGCAGCACCGCCGCCGTCATCATCAGCCCGAAGAAGGCGGCGGGCCTGATGTCGGCGCCGAGCACGTCCACGTAGCCGAGACCGGGGTTGTCGGCTGCCAGCCGGTCGAAGCCGTCGACGCAGGTGGCGGCCGCGATCTGGGGGAAGTCCTTGGCGCAGGCGGCGGTCTTGGCGACCGGGATGATGTACGGGCCGAGGAAGACCGAGATGACCGTGGTGTAGAAGGCGGAGTTGGCCCAGTCGTAGACGTACCAGCCGCGCTGCTCGCGCCTGCGGGCCTCGGGGGAGCCGAGGGAGGAGTCGTCGGTGGGGTCCGCGGGGGGTGCGGGAATGGGCATGTGTCGAGTCGCTCCTAGGCGGCCATGCGGCCGGGATGCCACTGGCCGCGCCGTTCCAGCACGTCGCGCAGCCCGGTGATGTTGTCGGTCATGATGCCGTCGACGCCCAGATCGAGCAGGTGCTCCATCTGCGGGGTGTCGTTGATCGTCCACACGTGCACCTGTATGCCGACGGCGTGCGCCGTGCGGATCAGGCTGCGGGTGGTCACGCGCAGGCCGCGAAAGCCCACCGGGACCTGCGCGCAGGGGATGCCGGCACGCGACAGGCGGGCCAGCATGCGGCCGTAGCCGGACGTGGTGGCGGCGGCGCGCAGGGTGGCGACGCCGCGCGGCCCCAGCGCCGAGCAGACCTCGCGCCCGAGCGCCGCCCTGGCCAGCACCAGGCGCTCGTCGGAGAAGGAGGTCAGGCAGATCCGGTCGTAGGAGTCGGTGCGCCTGATCGCCCCGGCCAGCGGCGCGATCGCGGCGGCCTCCTTGACGTCGATGTTGAAACGGATCTCCGGCCAGCTGCCGATCAGGTCCTCAAGCAGCGGGATCTCGTGCCGGCCGCCGATGCGGGCCTGCTTGACCGCGCTGTAGGGCAGCTCGGAGATGCGGCCGCGCCGGTCGGTCACCCGGTCGAGCGTGTGGTCGTGGAAGGCGAGCAGCACTCCGTCGGCGGTGGCGTGCGCGTCGGTCTCCAGGAAGGTGTAGCCGAGCCGCACGGCCCGCTCGAACGCCGCCGCCGAGTTCTCGGCTCCTTCGGCGGCGCCTCCCCGGTGGGCGAAGGCCAGCGGGCCCGGATGGTCGAGAAAGGCGAATCGACGGCTGAGCACGGTGTGAAGTATGCCTTCCGCGCGCGAACATTGTGGTTACGAATCGGGGAGATTCTGCCATTCCTGGCGGCGCGCCTCAGCCAACGCGATGGCCGCGGCCACCGAGACGTTGAACGAGCCGACCCGCCCGACCTGGGGGATGTAGCAGACGCCGTCGGCGGCGTCCAGCAGGGCGGGGGAGCAGCCGTGGTCCTCGCTGCCGACCACCAGGCACACGTCGCGGGCCAGGTCGGCCCTGTGCAGCGGCACGGCGTCCCCGGTGAGCTCGATCGCCAGCACCGTGTAGCCGTCGTCCCTGGCCGCCTTGACGGCCTCGGTGGCCGGCACCGGATCGTGCCAGGTGACCAGCCGCTCGGTGCCGAGAGCGGTCTTGCCCGCCTTGGGGTTGGTCGGCGGGGTGGCGTTGCCGGCCAGCCAGATCGACTCGACGCCGAACGCGGCGGCGCTGCGGAAGATCGAGCCGACGTTGAACGGGCCGGTGACCGACTCCAGGATCAGCGCCAGCCGGTTTCCGGTGCTCCTGCGCCAGGTGCGGTTGAGCCGCTTGACGTCGGTGGGGCGCAGCTGCCTTCTCATCGTTGCACCTTCAGGATTCGGTAGGCGGCCCGGGAGGCCTCGCGGGAGGCCTGCCACCCCTGCTCGCCGAGCCAGCGCTGCAGGGAGTCGGAGCCGAGGTGTTTCTGGACGACCAGGTGGGCGACGCCGTCGGGCGCCAGCCGCGACAGCCATCTGGTGAGCATGTCGTGCAGGGCCGCCTTGCCGATGCGGATGGCGGGGTTGGACCAGATGGCCTTGAACGTCACGTCGGGGGGCATCTCGTCCACATGCACGGACCGTACTTTGTAAAGGCGGGCGGTCTGCGCGTTGCGCGCCGTGAGCTCCAGGCTGCGGCGGTTGACGTCCACGGCCCAGACGGTCGCCTCGGGGGCCCGCGAGGCCATGGTCAGCGCGATCGGGCCGTAGCCGCAGCCCAGGTCGAGCAGGTCGCCGCGCTGGGGCGGCGGCGGGACCGTCTCCAGCAGGACACGGGTGCCGAGGTCCACCCGCTCCGGCGAGAACACGCCCCTGTCGGTCTCCAGCCGCAGGTGCAGGTCGGGCAGGACCAGATCGACCGAGCCGGGTCTGCTCGCGGTCTTCGGATCCTCGGAGAAGTAGTGGGCCACGTGGGAAAACGTTACGGGATCCGGGTACCGAACAGGACCGCGGCGCCCGCCACCAGCAGCCCGAGGATGATCGCGGCCACGATGAACAGCTGCGTGATCTCCTGGTTGACCAGCTTGAACCCGAGCGAGGTGCCGATCTGCTCGTAGACGTCGCGCAGTTCGCTGCCCGACTCGGCGCTGTAGGCCCGGCCGCTGGTGCCCTCCGACAGCGCCTGCAGGGTCTGCTTGTTGACCGGCACGTTGACCGGCCTGCCGTCGATGGAGACAGTGCCCTCCTGCGTGCCGTACGCGATCGTGTTGACCGGCACGCGGGCCTGCTGGGCGGCGTCGGTGGCCTCCTTGACCGAGCGGCCGGAGGTGTTGTCGCCGTCGGACAGCAGCACGATCGCGGCGGGCGGCGGGTCGGTGGCGGCGTCCTGGTCGAAGGAGCGCACCGAGTCGAGCGAGTTGAAGACCGCCTCGCCGATCGCGGTGCCGGGCCGGGTGGTCAGGTTGCCGATGGCGGTCGCCACGGCCTGGTGGTCGGTGGTGGGCGAGATGACCACGTTGGCCGAGCGGGCGAAGGAGACGACGCCGACGTTGAACCGGTCGGGCAGTTCCTCGACGAAGGACTGGGCCGCTGCCTTGGCGGCGGTGATGCGGTTGGGGTCGACGTCGCCCGCGTCCATGGACAGCGACACGTCGAGCGCGATCATGATGGTGGCCCGGTCGCGCGGCACGCGTACCTCGTCGGCGGGCTTGGCTGCGCCGACGACCAGCAGCGACATCATGAGCAGGAACAGGATCGGCGGCACGTGCCGCCGCCAGCCGGGGCCGGCCGGTGCGACGAGGTTGAGCAGGGCGAGGTTGGTGAAGCGCACGGTGTAACGGCGCCGCGCGAACTGCGCCGCGACGTACCCGGCCACGACCAGCCCCACCAGGGCGAACAGCCAGAGCCAGGCAGGCGACAGAAAAGTCACGGGGTCACCTTCCGGGGTGCCAGGTGGCGGGTGCGGCGCTGGCGCAGGACGAACTGCGCGATGTCGAACACCCAGTCCCGGTCCGTGCGCAGCACGAGGTGGGCGACTCCGGCGCGGCGCAGTGCGGCCCGGGTGCCCTCGCGCTGCAGCGCGGCCGCCTCGGCGTAGTCGCGGCGGACTTTGGGTGAAAGGTGCACTTCGCGTACTTTCCCGGTCTCGGGGTCGGCGAACGCGACGCGGCCCACGTCCGGCAACTCCAGCTCACGCGGGTCGATCACCTCCACCGCCAGCACCTGGTGCCGGGCCGCCAGCCGCCTGATCGGCCGCTCCCACGGGCGCTCGGACGCCGGGTCCAGGTCCGGCCGGGCGTCGATGAAGTCCGACACCACCACCCGCATGCCGCGCCGCCTGCGGGTGGCGGCCAGCACGTCGATGCCCTCGGCCAGGTCCGGGGGGTCGGGCACCACCCGGCCGCGCGGCGCGTCCATCAGCGAGTGCAGCAGCCCGTACAGCGCCGGCCTGCCGGTGCGGGCCGGCATGCGGTGCACGAACTCGTCGTGCAGCACCAGCGCCCCGAACCGGTCGCCCATCCTGCTGGACAGGAAGCCGAGCGCGCCCACCGCCGCCACCACCAGGTCGCGCTTGTCGCTGTCGGCGGTGCCGAAGTCCATGCTGGGCGACAGGTCGGCCAGCGCCCACGTCTCCAGCTCGCGGTCGGCGATCAGGTCACGCACGTGCGGCACGGTCGTGCGCGCGGTGACCGCCCAGTCCATGCGGCGCACGTCGTCCTCGCCCGGCACGTAGACGCGGCTGTCGCCGGCCTCGCTGCCGGTGCCGGGGAGCAGGCCCTGGTGCGCGCCGTGCAGCAGCCCGTCCAGCCGCCTGGTCACCACCAGTTCCAGCCGGCGCAGCGCCTGCTCGGCGGTGTTCACCTGCCGCTCACCGGCTCTGGTTCCAGACGACGAGGGGCGGCGGGACGGCGTGCAGGATCTGCTTGACGACCTGCTCGGGGTCGACACCGTCGGCCAGCGCGTCGAAGGTGAGCATCAGGCGGTGCGACATCACGTCAACGGCCACGTCGCGCACGTCGTCGGGCAGCAGGTAGTCGCGCCCGCGCAGCACGGCCAGCGCGCGCCCGGCCGCGACCAGGCCCAGCGTGGCGCGCGGGCTGACGCCTATCTCGATGGTGTCGGCGAGGTCGGCCAGGCCGTACTCGGCGGGGGAGCGGGTGGCCATGACCATGCGCACCACGTAGTCGGCGACGAGCTGGTGCACCGAGACCCGCTCGGCCGTCTCCTGCAGCGCCATCAGCTGCTGCGGGTCGAGGACGCGCGCGGGAGTGGGCGGGGTGACGCTCATGCGGTGCAGGATCTCCAGCTCCTCGTGCGCGCTCGGGTGCGGCACCCGCACCCTGAAGAGGAAGCGGTCGCGCTGCACCTCAGGCAGAGGGTAGACGCCCTCGGACTCGATCGGGTTCTGGGTGGCCAGCACGATGAACGGCTTGGGCAGCGGGTGGGTGACCCCGGCGAGGGTGACCTGCCGCTCGGCCATGACCTCGAGCAGCGCCGACTGGACCTTGGCCGGGGCGCGGTTGATCTCGTCGGCGAGCAGGAAGTTGACGAACACCGGGCCCAGCTCGACGTCGAACTTCTCGTTGGAGGGGTGGAAGACCCTCGTGCCGACGATGTCGCTCGGCACCAGGTCGGGAGTGAACTGGATGCGCGCGAACGTGCCGCCGACGACGGTGGCCAGGGTGGACGCGGCCAGCGTCTTGGCGACGCCCGGGACGCCTTCCAGCAGGCAGTGGCCGCGCGCCAGCAGCGCTACGACCAGCCTCTCGACCATGTGGTCCTGCCCGACGATGACACGCCGGACCTCGTCGAGGGTTTGACGCAGCACAGCCGCGTCCGTTCCGCCTGGCTGTTCTTCGGCGACGCTCATGACGCTATTCCACCAAAGGTGCCGCAAACGTGCACGACGCCACGTCTGTGCTTTCATGGCAGATGTGGCCAGTCCGCTCCAGTTCGGTGATCCGCCACGGCTCGGGCCGTTCGTGGTGCAGGCCCGTCTGCACTCCGCCCCGGCCGGCTTCGTCTATCTCGGCCAGGCCCCGGACGGCCGGGCCGTCTCGCTGGCCGTACTGACCAGAGGGGCGGCGGTCGACGCCGCCGCGCGGGACAGGTTCGTGACCGCGCTGCGGGAGGCCGCGGCGACGGACCGCACGAGCGTGCGGAGCTGGCTCGGCTGGACCTCGAAGACGCAGGCCTCCGTCGTCGAGGACGTGCCGCCGGTGCTCGGCATGAACACCGGGCACGCGCCCTGGGTGGCCGTCCCGTACGTGCCGGGCAAGCCGGGCGCCGAGCGGTTCCTGGAGCCGGTGATGGTGGGCGGGACGCTCATCGGGCTGGCGCACGGCCCGGACTTCGTCCCCTACTGGCTCACCGACCGGGCCCCCGCGCTGGCTCCGCCGCGGCTGCGCAGGCCGCTCACCGAGACGCGGCGGCGGGTGCTGATCGCCGCGGCCGCGCTGCTGGTGCTGCTGGTGCTCATGGCGACGATCGTGCTGCTGATGCTGCTGCTGGGCAGGTCCAGCGGCGATCCGATGCCGAGGCAGCTGCCGCCGACCGTGTTCCAGCCGACGGCGCCGCCGACCCCGGCCACGCCCGAGCCGCGGGAGCCGACCCCGTCGCCGACCCAGTCGCCCTCCCGCAGCGGCGAGGAGACCCCCGGACGGTCGCCGGGCGACGACTCCTCGCAGGAACCGCAGCTGTGACTTGAGCCTGACGTGACGTGAGGCTCTAGCGTCCCGCGGTATGAGATTCATCGTTCACGACACCGTCACGGCCATGGCCGAGCTGCTGCGGCAGCCGCTGGAGCGGCGGCCCGACGGGCTGCGGGAGCTGCTCGCGCCGATCCGCTCCGCCATCCCGATGCCGGGAGACATCGTCGGCATCCACCACCAGGGCGGCGGTTTCCGCGTCGACGCCGACGACCCGCGTTACCTCGACGCCCTCGAGCGGCTGGCCGCCGCCGACGTGCTCGGCCAGGTCGAGCGGGAGCTGACCCGCGCCTCCGCGGCGCTCGGCCACCTGGAGCAGGCCGAGTCGCTGCAGGTGATGTTCGTGATGGGGAATCCGGACGACGAGCACCTGATGAAGGTCACCGGCGGCTACTACGGCATGGGCGGGGCGCCCGGCTGGCTGTATGTGCTCGCCTGGCCCGACGAGGACGTCATCGGCAGGATCGCGCACTGCGCCGTCCACGAGTTCCACCACAACGTGCGCTACACCAACGTCGAGTGGGACCCGGCGACCGTGACGGTCGGCGAGCACGTGGTGGGGGAGGGGCTGGCGGAGGCGTTCGTCCGGGAGCTGTCCGGGCCCGAGGCCATGGGACCGTGGTCGGCCATGGTGACCGGCAAGGAGTTCGACCTGGCCCACGAGCGGATCATGGCCGACTTCGACCTGGAGGGCATGTGGCACACGCCCGCCTACGTGCTGGGCGACAGCGTCATGCGGCGGCTCGGGCAGGAGCCGAGGGGGATCGCGGACATGGCGGGCTACGCGGTGGGGTTGCGCCTGGTGGACGCGCATCTGGCGGCCACCGGCATGACGGTGGCCCGGTCCACGGGGATCCCGGCCGCCCAGCTCGTGCCGAGATAGCTCGCCTTTCGGCGGGACGGTCAGCGAGGTGAGACGAAGCCCGACTCGTAGGCGGCGATGACCGCCTGGGTGCGGTCGCGGGCGTCCAGCTTGGTGAGCACGTTGCCGACGTGCGTCTTGACGGTCTCCGGGCTGACCGTCAGCTCGGCGGCGATCTCGCTGTTGGACAGTCCTCTGGCCATCAGGCGCAGCACGTCACCCTCGCGGCCGGTCAGCCGGCCGATGCCCGGCACCGCGGCGACGGGCCGTCGACCGGCGAGGGCGCGGATGGCGGCGGGGAACAGGAGCGACTCCCCGGATGCCACCAGCTTGATCGCCCGCACCAGCTCGTCCGGCCGGGCCCGCTTGAGGAGGAAGCCGCTGGCGCCCGCCCGGAGCGCGTCGTAGACGTGGTCGTCGTTCTCGAAGGTGGTCACCACCAGCACCTTCGGCGCCTCCTCCAGCGCCACGAGCCGGTGGGTGGCCTGGATGCCGTCGACCGCCGGCATCCGCACGTCCATCAGCACCACGTCGGGCCGCTCGCGGCGTACCACGGGCAGCACCGCCGCGCCGTCGGCGGCCTCGCCGACCACGCTCAGGCCTGGCTCGGAGTCGATGATGACGCGCAGGCCGGTGCGGATGAGGGCCTCGTCGTCGGCGATCACGACCCTGATTGTCATGAGGACGACCGTAGCGGGAGCCGCACCGACACCTGCCAGCCGCCCTCGACAGGTCCGGCGTCCAGCTCGCCGTGCAGCAGCCGGACGCGTTCGGCCATCCCGGCCACCCCTCTGCCGCCCCCGCCCGCCCCGTGCCCGCCGTCGCGGGCGCCGGTCCGGTTGGTGACCTGGAGGTCCAGCACGTCATCTCGGACGCCGGCCGCCAGGTCCACCGGCCCCCGGCCGTGTTTGATCGCGTTGGTGAGGGCCTCCTGGACGATGCGGTAGGCCTCCCGCGACACCATGGCGGGGATGCCGGACAGGTCGCCCACCTCGCGCCGCACCTCGGCGCCCGAGGCGGCCACCAGCGCGTCGAGATCGCCGAGCGTCGCCTGCGGCGTCCTGCCGTCTCCCGCGATCGCGGCGCCGTCCCGGCTTCTCGCGTCGCCGGGTGTGCCGCCCCGCCCCTCGCCTTCACGCAGTACGCCCAGCACGTGGTCGAGCTCCTCCAGGGCGGCGCGGGCGGACTGCTCGATCGCCGCCAGGGCCGATCTGGCCGTGGCCGGGTCGTGGTCGAGGACCCTGCCCGCGGCGGCGGCCTGCAGGGTGACGACGCTGAGCGCGTGGCCGACCGAGTCGTGCAGCTCCCGCGCCAGCCGGTTGCGCTCGGCCAGGGTGCGGGCGTGCTCCTCGGCGGCGGCGAGCCGTTCGGCCGGCGTGGGGCCGAGCAGCCTGGGGGCGAGCCTGGCCAGCAGCTCCCCGGCCCCGGCCGCCACCGCGACCAGCAGGGCGAGCGCCGCCAGCCCCGACATCGCCCAGCCGATCGCGGGCCACCCGGGCTCCACCGTGATGCCCAGCATCTCCGTCGGGGCGCCGGTGAACGGCAGGGCCAGGCCGAACACGGTGAACGGCACGACCGCCAGCGTGAATCCGCTGACGATGCCGCCGATCGCCAGGTGCAGCGTGAACCAGGCGGCCGTGCGCCGCCGCTCCTGCCAGGACCGGCGGGTGTGCCCCGGGCCGGCCGGCGCGGTCTCGACGCGGGCGCCCAGAAGCCCCTGCGCGGCGTTCACCTCTAGGGAGCGCACCGGCAGGAACAGCCCGGTGAGGGCGATGACGGGCAGCATCGCGCCGAAGACACCGATCTGCACGGGCAGCAGCAGGTTGGCCGACTCGCCCTGCGCCACCCCCGAGATCAGCACGCCCGTCATCATGTACGGCATCAGCATGGCCCCGCCCAGGATCAGGCACGCCCACCGCCGGGCCAGCGACCGGTTCAATCTCACACCCGCGATTGTATGTCGACCTTTATTCGCTCACGGAGGAATGCGCCTTCAGAGAAATGCGCCCCGAGCGAAAAGATTCCTTAATTCGCGACGGTCGCGACTAGCGTCGTCGGGGAAATAGGTTCGACAGAAAGGCGACGCCCATGACGGAGACTCAGCGCACGCAGTGGCCTGACCAGCTCAGCCAGCGACTGCTGCAGCAGCGCATCCTCGTCCTCGGCCAGGAAGTCGACGACGACATTTGCAACCGGCTGTGCGGCGAGCTCCTTTTGCTGGCGGCCGAGGATCCCAAGCGGGACATAACTCTGTACATCAATTCACCGGGCGGTTCCGTGCACGCCGGCATGGCGCTGTACGACATGATGCAGTTCATTCCGTGCGACGTGGCGACGGTCGCGATGGGCTTCGCCGCCTCCATGGGCCAGTTCCTGCTCTGCGCCGGCGCCCCGGGCAAGCGCTACGCCCTGCCCAACGCCCGGGTCGTCATGCACCAGCCGCTCGGCGGCATCGGCGGCTCGGCCACCGACATCCAGATCCAGGCGGAGAACCTCCTCTTCACTAAGCGCCGGATGGCCGAGATCATCGCCCGGCACACCGGCCAGCCGCTGGAGCGCATCCAGGCCGACTCCGACCGGGACCGCTGGTTCACCGCCCAGGAGGCCCTCGACTACGGCTTCGTCGACCACATCGCCGAAGGGATGAACTGACATGAGCGGACGCTACGTGCTGCCCTCCTTCACCGAGCGCACCTCCTACGGCATCAAGGAGATGAACCCGTACAACAAGCTCTTCGAGGACCGGGTCATCTTCATCGGCACCCCCATCGACGACACTTCAGCCAACGACGTGATGGCGCAGCTCCTCACCTTGGAGTCGATCGAACCCGACCAGGACATCAACATGTACATCAACTCGCCCGGCGGATCGTTCACCGCGATGACGGCCATCTACGACACGATGCAGTTCGTCCGGCCGGAGATCCACACGGTCTGCATCGGCGAGGCGGCCTCGGCGGCGGCGGTCCTGCTGGCCGCGGGCACCCCCGGCAAGCGCGCGGCACTGCCGCACGCCCGGGTCCTCGTCCACCAGCCGGCCACGGAAGGCGGCCGCGGTCAGTCCAGCGACATGGAGATCCACGCCAGGGAGATCCTGCGGATGCGTGACCAGCAGGAGGAGATCCTCGCCCGGCACACCGGCCGGACGCCGCTGGAGATCAGGAAGGACATCGAGCGTGACCGCATCTTCACGGCGGAACAGGCCCGCTCCTACAACCTGATCGACGACATCTACGCCTCGAGAAAGCGCACCCTGACGACCACCCGCTGACCCCGCCGCGTGGGCCCCGCCGCTCAGCGCGGGCGGCGGCCTACCTGGAGCCGGACGTGGGTGGCGAAGGCGTGCAGTGCCATGCCGTGCTCGGCACCGTCCCCGGGCCGCCGCCGCGCACCATCAGCACCCGGCACGCGTTGAGGACGCCGTAGCAGGGGGACTCCTGGAGGCCGCCGTCCAGCACCTGGGCGAGGTCGTCCAGGATCGCCGCCAGATAGTCGGTGTGCGGCACCGGCGCGAAGACGGCGGCGGCCGGCGGGCCGAGCAGGGTGACACCCCGCCGGCGGGCGACGGTGATATGGGCGGCCAGGTCGGGGTCGGAGCGGGTCGTGCCGTGGTCCACCGCGCCGGCGAAAGGCCCGCACGGTCGCGGGCGGTCAGGTGGAGGTGCGGCGGCGGAAGAGCAGTGCCGCGAGCGGCAGGCTGATCACGACGGCCGCGGCGAGCCAGACGGCGGACAGCCGACCGGCGTCGCCCATGGGCTGGTCGAGCAGGAGGGCGCGGAGCGTCTCCACGATGGGGGTGGTCGGCTGGTACTCGGCGAAGCCGCGCAGGAGGGGCGGCATGGTCTCCGCCGGGACGACGCCGTCCGAGAGGTAGGGGAAGAAGATGACGGCGAAGCTGAACGCGCCGGCCGCCTGGGAAGAGGTGACGAGCAGCCCCCACACCATCGCGATCGAGGACACCGCCAGGATGTAGCCGGAGACGAGCGCGAGCACGAGGGCCCATTCGGCGATGGTGGCGTCCGGGCGGAAGCCCAGCGCGACGGCCACGGCCAGGGCGATGGCGGTGGCCGCCACGTTGCGGACCAGTGAGGCGACGACGTGGCTGGCCGGGACGGTCCAGCCGCTGATGGGCAGGGTGCGGAAGCGGTCGATCATGCCTCCGGTCAGCTCCTCGGAGATGTTCACCGCGGACAGCGCGGCGCCGTAACCGCCGGCCATGAGCAGGACGGTGGGGACGACGAAGTCGATGTAGTCCAGGCCGCTGGAGCCGGTGGTGATCGCGCCGCCGAAGACGTACACGAACACGATCATGATGAGGACCGGCAGGGCGATGTTCACCAGGAGGGCGTCGAGCGTGCGGGCCTCGTGGCGGAGCGCGCGGGTGATGAGGCGACCCAGGTCGGCGAGGGCCGTCGCGGCGGACGGGGGGCGGACCGCGCGGGTGGGCGCCGGGGTGGTGCTGGTGGTGGTCATGCGGTCACCGCCGTGAGTTCGAAGAAGACGTCGTCGAGGGTGGGGGTGCGCAGCTCCGTCCGCTCGACCGGGATGCCCGCCCGGTGCAGGAGGTCGAGTGCGCGGCGCAGGTGGTCGGGGTCCTGGACCGCGAGGACGATCTCGCGCGCGTCCGGGTCGAGGTGGGGGCCGGCGTCGCCCGTCGACAGGGCGGCGGCGGCGCGGGGGAGGTCGTCGGCGCGGGCGAGGCGCAGGGCCAGGCGTTCGGAGCCCACCTGGCGCTTGAGCGCGGCCGGGGTGTCGTCGGCGACGACGCGGCCGGCGTCGATCACCGCGATGCGGTCGGCGAGCTGGTCCGCCTCCTCCAGATACTGGGTGGTCAGCAGGATGGTCGTGCCGGAGGCGAGCAACTCGCGGATCACCGACCACAGCTCCGCCCGGCTGCGCGGGTCGAGGCCGGTGGTGGGCTCGTCGAGGAAGAGGATGCGCGGCGCGGCCACCATGCTGGCCGCGAGGTCGAGGCGGCGGCGCATGCCGCCGGAGTAGGTGGCGACCCGGCGGTCGGCGGCGGCGCCGAGGTCGAAGCGGTCGAGCAGGCCGGCCGCCCGGCGGCGGGCCTCGCGCCTGCCCAGGTGATAGAGGCCGGCGAACAGCTCCAGGTTCTCCCTGCCGGTGAGCAGGCCGTCCACGGTCGCCTGCTGGGCGGTCAGGCCGATGTCACGGCGCACCGCGGCTCCCTCGCGCGTGACGTCGTGGCCGCCGACCGTGGCGGTGCCGCGGTCGGGCGCGAGCAGGGTGGTCAGGATCCGGACCGTCGTGGTCTTGCCGGACCCGTTCGGCCCCAGCAGGGCCTGGAGGGAGCCCGCCGGGACGGTCAGCTCCACGCCGGTGAGCACATGGGTGTCGCCGAAGGATTTGTGCAGGTCGCGGGCGTGGATCGCGATCCCATCTTCTGCGTGCGCCGTACTGTGTATCGCATACATAGTTATTACGCTATATCACGTACACAGTTATGGGAAGGGAGTCCGATGGCGGAGGAGCTGGCGCTGCCGACCGTGGTGGCGCGCATGTGGGGGCGCGAGCCGGTGACGCGCAGGGGGCCGCGACCGCGGCTGGACCTGGCGCGGATCGTCGCCGCCGCCATCGAGATCGCCGACGTGGAAGGGCTGGCCGGGCTCTCCATGGGCAGCGTCGCCGCCCAGGTGGGCGTGGCGACCATGGCCCTGTACCGGTACGTCGGCAGCAAGGACGAGTTGCTCGTCATGATGGCCGACGGCGCCGTGCCGCCGCCGCCTGAGCGGGGAGACCTGGCCTGGCGCGACTACCTGGCCGTCTGGACGCGGGCCAACCGCGACTTCCTGCTCGGCCGCCCGTGGATGCTGTCCGTCGACCGCCTCACCCCGCCGATGGGGCCGAGGCGCATGCTGTGGCTGGACCGCGTGCTGGCCGCCCTCGCCGACACCGCGCTCGACGAGGGGGAGAAGATCAGGGCCGCGACCGCGCTCACCGGCTACGCGCTGGCCGACGCCTCCCTCGTGCTCGGGATGCGGCCGGCGGACGCCGAGGACGGGGTCGGCGGCGCGGCCGGGTACGGGCGGGTGCTCGCCGAGCTGCTCGAGCCGGAGGCCTATCCCGCGCTGTCGGGGGCGGTGCGCTCAGGTGTCTTCGAGGGGGTCGAGGGCTGGACGGAGGACAGCGACTTCGTGTTCGGCCTCGACCTCCTGCTCGACGGCATCGAGGCGCTGAACGCGCGACGGTCGTAGGGGCGGTAACCGTACAAACGAGGAGGAGTTATACGCTTCTTCCGTTTGTCGGGGGAATCTGGGGAGCCGCGTGCCGCTGGAACAGGTGCTCATGTTGCTGGTGGCGGCGGCGGGGGCCGGATGGGTGGACGCCGTCGTGGGCGGCGGCGGGCTGCTGCAACTGCCCGCGCTGATGGTGGCCGGGATCCCGCCCGTGCAGGCCATGGCGACCAACAAGTTCTCCTCCGTCTTCGGGACCGCCTCGGCGGCCGTCACGTACGCGCTGACCACCAAGTTCGACCGGCAGGTGGCGCTGCCCGGGGCGGCGCTGGCGGTGCTGAGCGCCGGCCTCGGGGCGTCGGCCGCGGCGGCGATCTCGGCAGAGGTGCTGCGGCCCGCGGTGATGGTGATCCTGCTGGGAGTGGCCGCCTTCGTGACGCTGCGGCCCGCGCTCGGCGCCGTGGGGCATCCGCACCTGCGCACCAACGCCAGGGTCGCTGTCGCGGTGGCCGTCGCCGGCGTGGGCATCGCGTTCTACGACGGCATCATGGGGCCGGGTACGGGGACGTTCCTGATCATCGCGTTCACCACGATCCTCGGGCTCGACTTCGTGTCCGCGTCCGCCTCGGCGAAGATCATCAATACGGGCACGAATCTGGGGGCCCTGTTCGTGTTCGGCTGGCAGGGGCACGTGCTGTGGGGGCTGGGGCTGGGCATGGCCGCGTGCAACGTCGCGGGCGCCCAGCTCGGCGCCAGGATGGCCATCAGACGAGGTGCGGGGTTCGTCCGGATCATCCTGCTGTGCGTGGTGGTGGTGATGGTGATCAGGCTCGGCTGGCAGCAGTTCGGCTGAGCGCTCAGGCCGGTGCGCGCGTGCGCAGGGCGGTGGCGGCCAAGGCCACGAAGGCGGCCAGCAGCGCGGGCAGGGCCAGCGCTCGGGGCAGGCCGGTGAGCTCGGCGGCGGCGCCGATGAGCACCGGGCCCGACAGGAAGCCCAGGTAGCCGATGCTCGCCGCCCTGGCCAGCGCCCGGCCGGCGAACGCCGGGTCGCGGTGGCCGGCGGCGGAGAACACCTGGGGGACGATGCATGACAGCCCGGCGCCGAAGCAGCCGAACCCGACCACCGCCGCCACCGGATGCCCGACGAGCAGGGACACCCCGAGCCCGCAGGCGGCCAGCAGGCCGCAGCCCCGCACCAGCCGCACCGGGCCGAACCGCGCCGCCAGCCGGTCCCCGGCCAGGCGGCCCGCGGTCATCATGACGGAGAACGCGGCATAGCCGGCGGCGGCGAACCCGGCGGAGGCGGCCAGGTCCTCGCGCAGGTAGACCGAGCTCCAGTCGGCCGCCGCGCCCTCGCCCACCAGGCAGCAGAAGGCGAGCACGCCGAGGAACACGATGCCCCTCGGATGCCCGGCCCGCCCGCCTGCCCTGGCCGCGTGCGCCGGCGGTGAGCGCAGCGCCCACCGCGCCGCCCACGCGGCGAGCCCGGCGATCATCACACCGACCGACCAGAACGTGGCGGCGGGCGACAGTTCCAGGTGCGCGAACACGCCTCCGACCGTGGCGCCCGCGAACCCGCCGATGCTGAAGACGGCGTGGAACGACGACATCATCGGCCGTCCCCACGCCCGCTCCACCTCCACGGCGTTGGCGTTCATGGACACGTCCAGCACCCCGTGCACGATGCCGAAGCCGAACAGCGCCAGCGCCAGCGTGAGCAGGTTCGGGGCGTACGCGATCGGTACGAGCACCACCGCGTGCAGCAGGGCGGCGGGCAGCATGACACTGCTGCTGCCGTAGCGGTCCACGAGGGGACCGACCGCCTGCATGCCGGCGACGGCCCCGGCGGCGATGGCCAGCAGGGCAAGGCTGAGCTGCCCGTCGCCGAGCCCGAGGTTCTCCTTGATGGCCGGGATCCGGGCCGTCCAGGTGCCGACGGCCGCCCCGGCGAGCAGGAAGAGCAGGTAGACGGCGACGCGGGCGCGGGTCACGCCGGCTCCTTGACCAGGCGTACGGTGACCCCGGCGGCGAGCAGGGCGTCGTGCTGGTCCCGCGGGACGGCGTCGTCGGTCACCACCACGTCCAGCCGCGAGATGGGGCACACGGCGCCGAACGCCGTCCGCGAGAACTTGCCCGAGTCGCAGACCACGATCACCCGGCGGGCGGCGGCGATGGCCGCCTGCTTGACCGCCACCTCGGGCAGGTCGTGCGCGGTCAGGCCGTGCTCCGACGACAGCCCGCAGCAGCCGATGACGGCCGTGTCGAAGCGCAGCGCCCTGATCGAGGTCTCGGTGAGCGGGCCCATGAAGTTCAGCTCGCCGGGGCGTACCTCGCCTCCCGGCAGCACGAGCCGCACGCGCGGCGCGGACGCCAGCAGCGACACCGCCTGCAGCGCCAGCGGCAGCACGGTCAGGCGGCGGGTCAGCAGGCTCCGCGCCACCTCCAGGGCGGTCGTGCCGCCGTCGAGGACGACCGCCTCCCCGTCGGCGATCAGCGCGGCCGCCTCGGCGCCGATCCGCTGCTTGGCCTCGACGGCCTCCCGCTCGCGGATGCCGAACGGCGGCTCCTCGCCACGCAGCAGCAGCGACAGCGCGCCGCCCCGGATCCTGCGGACCACCCCCTGCTGGGCGAGCTCGTCGAGGTCGCGCCTGATCGTCATCTCGGACACGCCGTGCTCCTCGGCCAGGTCGGCGACGGAGACGCTGTCGTTGGCGCGCAGGGTGTTCATGATGCGATGTAAACGGTCCATATGTTCATTCAAACATGGTCAATGTGCGCAATACAATTGCCTCATGCGTGCCAGCCGCCTGCTCTCCCTCCTGCTGCTTCTGCAGACGCGCGGCCGCATGACCGCGACCGAGCTGGCCGAGGAGCTCGAGGTGTCGGTGCGGACGGTCTACCGCGACGTGGAGGCGCTGTCGTCGGCGGGAGTGCCGGTCTACTCCGACCGCGGGCCGGCGGGCGGCTACCAGTTACTCGACGGCTACCGCACCCGGCTGAACGGCCTGACGGTGGAGGAGGCGTCGTCGCTGTTCCTGGCCGGGTTGCCCGGACCCGCCGCCGAGCTGGGGCTGGCCGAGGTGGCGGCCAACGCCGAGCTGAAGCTGCTGGCCGCGCTGCCGCCGGAGCCGCGCTCGCACGCCTCGCGGATGCGCGAGCGGTTCCTGCTGGACGTGCCCGGGTGGTATCGCAGCGCCGACGACGTGCCGCACCTGGGCGAGGTGTCGGAGGCCGTGTGGGAGCAGCGGCCGCTGCGGATGACCTACAGGCGCTGGGGTCAGCAGGAGGTCGAGCGGCTGGTCCACGCCTACGGGCTGGTGCTCAAGGGCGGCTCCTGGTACATGGTCGCCGCCCCGCCCGGCGGCGCCCCGCGCACCTATCGGGTGGCGCGCGTCCTCAGCGTGCGCACGCTGCCCGGCCGCTTCGACCGGCCGGACGGGTTCGACCTGGGGGAGTTCTGGCGGGCGTACGCGGTGGAGTTCCGCGAGCGGATGTACACCGCGAAGGCGGAGATCAAGGTGGCCCCCGGCATCGAGGAGCTGCTCGCCTACACGCTGGGCGCCGACGTGGTGGCGGCGGCGCTGGCCGAGGCCGCCGAGCCCGACGCGGAGGGTTGGCGGACCCTGACCGTGCCCGTCGAGTCGATCACCTACGCCCGCTGGCTGCTGCTGCGCCTCGGGGCGAGCGTGGAGGTCCTCGGACCGCCGGAACTGCGCGTCCTCATGGCGGAGGCGGTCGCTGAGCTGGGGAAAATGTATAGATGAAACCCGGCGTCGTCTGACACCATGCCCGGCATGACGATCTGGTTTGAGCAGGCGGGTTCGGGCGAGGCGGTGGTGCTGCTGCCTTCGAGCGCGGCCGACGCGGGCATGTGGGACGCGCAGTGGGAGCCGCTGGCCGAGCGCTTCCACGTGATCAGGGTGGACTACCGCGGCTTCGGCCACACCCCCTACGCGGCGGAGCGGCCCTACAGCGACTCGGGCGACGTCGCCGAGGTCCTCGCCGAGCTGGGCGTGACCAGCGCCACGCTGGTCGCCTCCTCCTACGGCTGCCGCGTCGCCCTGGAGCTGGCGCACCTCGCGAGCCGCCTGGTGCTGATGAATCCCGGCTCCGACCTGCCCAAGACGTCCGACGTGAAGGCCTTCGGCGAAGAGGAGGACCGGCTGCTGGAGGCGGGCGACGTCCAGGCCGCGGCCGAGCTGAACGCCCGCACCTGGCTCGGCCCCGCGGCGGACGACGCCACCAGACGGCGGGTGACCGCCATGCAGCACCACGCGTTCACCGTGCAGCTCGCCGCCGACCCCGAGCCGTCACAGTTCGCCCCCGGCCACACGCTCGCCGAGATCCAGGTGCCCGCGCTGGTCGTCACCGGCCCGTACGACCTGCCGTACTTCCGGCAGAGCGCCCGGCACGTGGCCGCCGAGCTGCCGCGGGCCGAGCTGGTCGAGCTGGACTGGGCCGGCCACCTGCCCGCGCTGGAGCGGCCGCAGGAGGTCACGAAGCTGCTGCTGGACTACCTTTAGAGCATGACGAGCGATCTGGCGACGCTGATGCGGCAGGCGCAGGACGACGATCCGCTGCGCGCGCTGGAGGCCACCACGGCGCTGCGCCACGAGATCGAGCGCATGGAGGCCGTCCACGTGCGGCGGGCCAGGGTGGCGGGCCTGCCGTGGGCGCAGATAGCGCACGCGATCGGGGTGACCAAGCAGGCCGTGCACAAGAAGTACGGCAAGCGCTAACCCCACTGCTCGGCGAACCAGCGCAGCGCGATCTTCCAGGAGTAGCCGCGCCGGATCCGGCCCGCCACGGCCGGAGGCAGCGTGTCCAGCCCCCGGTGCTCCAGCAGGACCTGGGTGCCACCGTCGACGGCGGCGAACGCCACCTCGATCTCCATCCGGCCGGTCGGGTTGAGCAGGTCGGCCCAGACGAGGCGGCGCGGCGGCTCCCAGGCGAGGATCCTGCCGGTGTCCACGTGGCCGCCGTCGGACCACACCTCGCGCAGGAAGCCGTCCTCGAACCGGATCGCCACCGCGCGGTCCGGGTCGACCCAGCTGTGCGGGCCGCGCACGTACCAGCGGTCGATCTCGTCGGTGAAGACGCGGAAGGCGGTGCCGGGGTCGACCGGAACGGTGATGCTGGCCTGGACCGCGTTCACCGCGGATCACGTCCCTGGGTGCCCTCGACATGGTCCTTGAACGAGCCGAGCTGTTCGGCCCAGAACGCCTGCACCTGGTCCAGCCACGCCTGCAACGCCGTGAACGGCTCCTGCCGCAGGGTGTAGAGGCGCAGCCGGGCGTCGTCGCCGCCGGCCTCGGCCCGCACCAGGCCGGTCGCGCGCAGCACGCGCAGGTGCCTGCTCAGGGCGGGCGCGCTCATCTGCACGGCCTGGGCCAGCTCTCCGGCGGGCCTGGGCCCGTCGCGCAGCAGGTCGACCACCCTGCGCCGGGTGGGATCGGCCAGCGCGGCGAGTGTCGCGTCCAGATCGTTAACGTTGCTGTTAATCTTTGACCACTTCCGTTATGCTGTTAATACTTAACGATAGCGCCAAATATTGCGGAGGTACGGATATGGCCGTCCAGCTCGGTTACTACACCCTGTCCGTCGGCGACCTCGACCGGGCGGCCGCCTTCTACGGCGCGCTGTTCGGCTGGGAGTTCAAGCGGGAGCACGAGACCTACCTGCATGTCACCAACACGGCGGTGCCGATGGGATTCACCTCGGGCGGCCCGTCGTCGCAGCCCGAGCTCTACTACTCCGTCGACGACGTCGACGCGGCCGCCGAGCAGGTGCGCAAGCTCGGCGGCTCGACGGGGGAGATGCTGGAGAGCAAGTCGGGGCGTGGCTGCACCTGCACCGACGACCAGGGCACCGTCATCAGCCTCTGGCAGTCCGCCCCCGGCTTCTGACGGCTCAGTCGGGGACCTTCACGGTCGCGATGCCGAGGGTGCTGGTCATCGGCAGCAGGCCCGCCCCGAAGACGGCGCCCAGGAACGGGCCGGCGAGCTGGACCAGCCGCTGGGCGCGCTCCTCGCCCAGGGCCCGCCAGGGCTCGGCCGCCAGCTCGTCGGTCATCCGCTCCACCTGGTCGCGCAGAGCCCGGCCCCGCTCGGTGGCCTGTCCCGAGGCGTCGACGAGGCCGCGGGCGATCAGCCGCTCCTGGGCGGCGGCCCACTCCTGCTCACTCCAGCCGCGCCCGGCGAAGTTCGCCACGGGGGCCGCGCCGATCGCGGCGAAGGAGACGAGTGACTCGCAGGGGTCGAGGTCCGCCGTCAGCAGCGCGGCCAGGTGGCCGTCGCCGCGGTGCTCGCGCAGCACCGTGGCGGCGTGCCAGAGCGCCAGGTGCGGCTCCTCGGGCCAGGGCAGGTCCAGGTTGGCGGCGGCGAACGGCCGGGCGGCCACGGTCACGCTCTCGGCGGCCCGCCTGGCCAGCTCGGCAGCCTCCGTCACCTCCGGGCCCGCCACCCGGTCGCCGAGCAGGGCGCGGTAGGTGCGGTCCACCGCCGTCAGCCTGGCTGCCAGAACCTGCCGCGGGGTCGCGGTGTCCCAGATGGTGGCGAAGTGCTCGGCGATCATGCTCGGGCTGAAGCTGTAGTAGGCGGCGGTGGCCAGCCTGGTGCCCGCCGTGCCCAGCGGGGCGGTGCGGTAGGCGAAGTAGCTGGGCCAGCGCGACTCCACGTCATAGCCGAGCGCGGCCGCCTCCTCGAAGGCCTCGGGCGAGAAGTACAGCACCGCGTGGATGGGCTCCATCTGGTGCCACATGCTGCGTGCAAGCCGGGAAATGGCAGACATGGCGAAAAATCCTCACTGTCTAGATAAGCTATGACAGTGACGATAGAGGCATGGCGCATCACTGGTCAATCCCAAATAGACAGTTATGTTGGCCGTTGGGCCGAGCTGGCGGTCATCCTGGTGAACGAACTGGCCGTGGACCGGGCGCGGGGCCGCCGCATCACGCCCCCCACCGACGGCCCGGCCCGCGCGGCCGCCCTCAGAGCCGTCGACGGCACCCCGGCCTCTCCGCTGCGGCCGGGCCGTGAGCTGACCGGCGAGGACGCCGATCGGCTGGCGGAGGTGGCGGCGGAGCTTCGGCCGGTCTTCGGCCGGGACCCGGCGGCCGCCGCCCTCGTGAACGCGACGCTGATCCGGCACGGCGCGGTCCCGCACCTGTTCGGGGACCCTCCGGTGCTGGCCTTCCACCGCGAGGACGCCGACCTGGTCGACGGGTGGGCCGCGAGCGCGGCCACCGCTCTGGCCATGGTGATCGGCGTCGGCCAGGGGGTGCGGCTCCGCTCGTGCGAGGCGGACGGGTGTGACCTGGTCTTCTTCGACGTCACCCGCAACGCGTCCCGCAGGTTCTGCGGCCTGTCGTGCCAGAACCGCGCCAAGGCCAGCGCCTACCGCGCCCGGCGCCGAGCCTGACGCCTCTGGAGGGAGACGGGCCGTCTCACGGTGCGGGCCAGGCCGCACGCTGCAGGCGGGCGGTCAGCGTGCGCAGGTGCTCGACCAGCTCGGGCGGCTCGCGGACGTCGAAGTCGAAGCCGAACGCCGCCACCCACACCGCGAGATGGTCCAGGCTGTCGGAGCCGATGCGCAGCGTGCAGGTGCGCTCGTCGACGGGCTCGACGACGCCGAGCGTGGGCGGCACCTCGCCGGCGACCTCGTCGGCCGGGCCGTGCATGGTCAGCACCGCCTGATAGCGGTAGCGGCCTGCGGTCATGCTCGCGGCCAGATAGCGGGCCACGTCCTCGTCGGGCAGCGCCCGCCCCTCGAAGCGGGGACCGCGCGGCACACGCAGGCCCAGGCGGTCCGCCCGGAACGTCCGCCAGTCCGACCTGCCCATGTCCCACGCGAACAGGTACCACCGCCGGCCGCCGCTCACCAGCCGGTACGGCTCCACGTCCCGCGCGCTCGCCGTGCCGTCGTCGGAGACGTAGTCGAAGCGCAGCCGCTCGCGGTCGCGCACGGCCGAGGCGATCGCGGTCAGCACCGACGGGTCGACGGTGGGGCCGGCGGCCGGCATGATCACCAGGGCCGAGCTGAGCGTGCCCACCTGATAGCGCAGCCGTGCGGGCAGCACCTGGTCCAGCTTGGCCAGCGCCCGCACGGACGTCTCGGCGATGCCGGTGATCGCGCCGCCCGCCGCGGTGCGCAGCCCGACGGCCACGGCGACCGCCTCCTCGTCGTCGAGCAGCAACGGAGGCAGCGAAGCCCCGGCGCCCAACTGGTAGCCGCCGCCGACGCCGCCGGTCGCGTCGATGGGGTAGCCGAGACCGCGCAGCTTGTCGACGTCACGCCGTACGGTCCGCGGGCTCACCCCCAGCCGGTCGGCCAGGTCCGTGCCGGACCAGTAGCGATGGGCCTGCAGCAACGCCAGCAGGCGGAGCAGCCGCGCGGAGGTCTCCAACATGGGTTCGATTCTGCCGCCGCTCGCGGACAGGAGCTGACCGCGGTCCCTCCTAGCGTCTAAGTCAAACGGAAGGAGATCATCATGACCATTCTTGTGGCGGGCGCCACCGGCAACGTCGGACGCCCCCTCGTCGAACAGTTGCTGGCCGCCGGGCACCGGGTCCGCGCCCTCACCCGCGACCCCGCGCGGGCGGACCTGCCCGCGGGCGCGGAGGCGGTCGCGGGCAACCTGGCCGACGCCGCCAGCCTGTCCGCGGCCTTCGCCGGCGTCAGCGCCGCGCACCTGATCAGCTTCGACGCCGCGGACTTCGCCCCGCTCCGCAACGGCCCCGACATCGTGGCGCTGGCGGTGAAGTCCGGCGTGCGCAAGGTGACGGTGCTCAAGGGGGATGTGGCCAAGAGCCCGCTGGAGGAGGCCGTCGAGGTCGGCGGCCTGGAATGGACCCATCTGGCGCCGGTGGAGTTCATGTCCAACGCGCTGGAGTGGGCCGAGTCGGTCAGGGCCGAGGGCGTCGTGCGCGAGGCGTTCCCCGACGCCAAGAGCGCCATGATCCACGAGGCGGACATCGCCGCGGTGGCCGCCGCCGCGCTGACCGGTGACCGGCACGCGGGTCGGGAGTACTGGCTGACCGGGCCCGAGGCGCTCACCCCTCCGGAGAAGGTGCGCACCATCGCGGAGGTCCTCGGCCGTGAGGTGCGTTATGTCGAGCTGAGCCGGGACGAGATCGTCGAGGAATGGCGGCGGGCGGGCTACTCGGACGCGGACGTCGAGTTCTTCCTGACCATGCGCACCGACCCGCCGGCGGCCGGCTACACCGTGCTGCCGACGGTGGAGGAGGTCACCGGCAGGCCGGCGCGGACGTTCGCGCAGTGGGTGCGGGAGCACGCCGCGGCCTTCGGCGGCTGATCAACACCGAAGGCCACTGATCAGAGCCCCCGCCCGGTGATGCCGGAGGGGAACTCGCCGGCCGGCGGCCCCGGCGTCGGGACATGGACAGCGCCGTCCGCACCGTACGGATCGCACCGCTCCAGCTCGGCGGCGGCATGCGCCACCGGGCGACCGTCGAACACGACACGACGGACCAGCAGGCATCTGCCATGAAACGTCAGCCGGGCGTTAGCGTGACCCATCAAGACCTCCGTGCAGTGGTGAAGTCGGCAACTCCACCACGCCCGGAGGTCTTCTTGATGATCAACTACCTGCGACCGCGTGTCACCAAGATCTTGGCCGAGTACAGCTAGCTCGGCGCGCGGTCGAGCCGCCATCGCCCACCGACGGTGATGACGACCTTGGGCGGCAGCGGCAGCTCGTGGAAGCGCGACTCGTTGGAGTCCATCTGGTAGCCGGCGGTGTTGGGATAGACGAGCAGGTCCCCTGCCCCCGGCCGGCCGGGCAGGGCGATCCTGCGCCAGGTGAGCATGTCCGGTTCCAGGCAGCTCGCGCCGCCCACACAGCTCTCGAACGGCCCGCCCGGCCTGACCGGCACGGGCGCCCTCCTCGGCGCAGCGTTCGACGAAACAGGCCGCCTTCTTGGCGTAGTGGATCTGGCCCTCGACGCCGTCGAGGGCCGCGCGAAAGGCGCGCAGGTTGGCCGAGAAGCGGTCGGGGAACAGCACGTGGAACGGGCCGCGCAGGCCGTAGGCCAGCTCCTCCAGCAGCCCGCCGCCCTGCTCCAGCAGTGTCCGAGCCTGGCGCGACAGCAGCGCCGTCACCGCCACAGCTCGATCACCTGCCCCAGCCCGCGCTCCTCGGCCGCCTCGGCGAAGCGGTGGCCGAGCGACAAAATTAGGCAGGCTAACCTAAGTTGTTGGACGGTGTTCTTGCGAATTCGCGGACGGTGACCTGCGGATACGTCCCGCACCCGGCCCCGCCGAAAAATGCAGGAGCGCGCGCGTGGCCCGCCGTGATCATGGGCGGTCGCGACCTGGAGCTCGTCGCCCGCCACTGCGCCATCGAGGACGGCAGGCCCGGCTGGGCAGGCGATGCCGCCGCTCTCGGCGCCCGCGGATGATCGGCCGGATTCGGCCGTCCGAGGCATAGGAGGGGGCCTGGTGGGTACTAGGGCCGCTACCCCTTCAACCCAAGGCGCATCACGATGGCTTCGAAGCGGCAGGCAGGACAGAACGGTTCCCGGGTCGCCCTGGTCTCACTGGGCAGCGACCTGGTCCGGTGCGGGTTACGCACCATGCTGCGCGAGCTGGAGGCGCTCGACGACGTGCTCGACAGCCCCGACTTCGACCAGAGCATGGAGCTGCTGCACTCGGGCAGGATCACGCTGCTGGTCCTGAGCAACGGCACCGAGCCGCGGCAGCCCGAGACGCTCGCCCGCGTGGCCACCGATCGCGGAGTGCGGGTGCTGCTGCTGTTACGGACGGCCAGCGACCAGGCGCTGGCCCAGGTGGCGCCGATCCCCGCCGACGGCTACCTGCTGGAGAACGCGCTGACCCACGAAGCGCTGATGAGCGCGCTGGGCGACCTGGACAGCGGGCTGGTGCCGATGCCCGGCCCGGTGGCCCGCAAGCTGATGGACCAGGTCAGCTCGGCCGGCCCGGACGAACCCCAGCCCTCCGCCGAGCCCCGTGCGCGCGAGAACGCCACCCCGCTGACCTGCCGCGAGCTGGAGGCGCTGACCCTGATGGCCGAAGGGCTCAGCAACAAGCAGATCGCCCGCCGCCTCGGCATCTCCGAACACGGCGCCAAACGGCACGTCGCCAACATCCTGGCCAAGCTCAACTGCTCGAACAGGACGCTGGCGACGACGGTGGCGCTCAGTCGCGGACTGGTTCCCGAGCCGGGGACGGCCCGGCGGGCTCGCCGCTGAGCCCGCGCTCCAGGGCCGCCACCCCTCGCAACGGCGCCCTGGCCTTGAGCAGCATCTCCTCGAACTCCGCCTCGTGCTCGGAGTCCAGCACGATGGCGCCGCCCGCGCCCACGGACAACCAGCCCCGGTGCGCCACCGCGGTGCGGATCACGATGTTGAGATCCGCGGTGCCGTCCAGGCCGAAGAAGCCGATCGAGCCCGAGTACACGCCGCGCGCCCGCCCCTCCAGCCGGTCGATGATCTCCATCGTGCGCAGCTTAGGCGCCCCGGTCATCGAGCCACCCGGGAAGCACGCCCGCGCCGCCTGCACGGCGCTGACGCCCTCGTGCAGGTGGCCGCGGACGGTCGAGACGAGCTGGTGCACGGTCTCGTACGACTCCACGGCCATGAACCGGGGGACGCTCACCGATCCGATGTCGCTGATGCGGCCCAGGTCGTTGCGGAGCAGATCCACGATCATGAGGTTCTCCGCCCTGGTCTTGTCGGAGGTCGCCAGCTCCTCGCGCAGGGCGGCGTCGTGGCGCGGCTCGGGGTCGCGCGGTGCGGTGCCCTTGATCGGCTTGGATTCGGCGATCCGGTCCCTGCCGACCTTCAGGAAGCGCTCGGGGGACGAGCACAGCACGTGCATCTCGCCCAGGCGCAGGTAGGCGGCGTAAGGGGCGGGATTGAGCCGCCGCTGGGCCAGGTAGAGGTCGTACGGGGAACCGTCGAAGGGGATCTCCGCGGTGTCGGTCAGGCAGATCTCGTAGCTCTCCCCGGCACGCAGCAGCCGCAGGCACTCCTCGATGTCGGCCAGATAGCGCCCGCGCGGCCGCACCAGCCACGGCTCCGGATCGAACTCCAGGTTGGGCCGCGTGGCCGGCCGCGCGACCTGCCCGCGCTTGCGGCAGACGGCGGCCGCCTCGGCCACCCAGGCGCGGGCCGCGGCCCGGCTGTCATTCCCGCCGTCGGTCAGCGCCACCGCCCAGGTCTCGCCGCTCTCGTGGTCGATCGCCACCAGCCTGGTCGCGGACATCCACACCGCGTCGGGGAAGGGCGAGACGTGCGCGGCCGACGCGCCGCAGTCACGCTTGAGCTCGTAGCCGAAATAGCCGACATATCCGCCGTTCAGATCGAACGGCAGCGCCGGATCGCTCGGCATGGCCCGTGCCTTCAGACGGGCGTCCAGCACGTCGAAGACCGAGGAGAAGACGGCCGAATCGACGCCGCCGGAGCGCACCAGCACGCTGTCGGATCCCGGCCGGCAAGACAGGATCTCGCCGTGCGGGCCGCCGGCGTCGCCGAGATAGGAGAAGCGGGCCAGCCCCGGCTCGGCCCGGCTGCTGTCCAGCCAGAAGGAGTACGGCTCGGCCGCGAACAGATCGCCGAAGACCTCCTCGGCGTCAGAGGCGCCGTAGACCCGCTCGGCCTCCAGCGACCAGCGCGACCCTCCCGCGGGCCGCGACGCCGGGACGGCCACGCCGGTCCCGGCGGTCCCGGCGTGCTCCGCCGCCAGGTCGCGGAAGTTGCGCATCAGCGTGGGCCCGTACTCGGTGGAGATCGACTCCGGGTGGAACTGCACGCCCCACCAGGGCATCGTGCGGTGCCGCAGGCCCATGACGACCGAGTCGGCGGTCCACGCGGTGATCTCCAGGTCGTCCGGCGCGGGCGTGGCCACGCAGAGCGAGTGGTAGCGCACCGCGTGGAAACGCTGGGGCAGGTCGCGGAACAGATCGCGGCCGCAGTGCCTGATCTCCTCCACGTAGCCGTGGATCGGCGCGGGCGCGGGCACCACGTCGGCGCCCGACAGCCAGGCCAGCGCCTGATGGCCCAGGCAGACGCCCAGCACGGGCAGCCCGGAGTCACGGATCAGCTCGAGCGCGCAGCCGACGTCGCGGCCCTGCTGCGGGCGGCCGGGGCCGGGGGAGACGATGAGCGCGTCGAAACGGCTCAGGTCCAGATCCGCCCAGCCGGGGTCGTCGTTGGTCAGCACCACCGGCTCCACGCCGTACGCCTGGGCGGCGAGCTGGAAGAGGTTGTAGGTGTAGGAGTCGTAGTTGTCCACGATCAGGGTGCGCACGGCGACTCCAGCAGGTGGCGGGCGGGCAGGACGGCGCGGTGCCGCACGGCCTGCCGCCACTGCGCGGTCCGCGCCGGCGCCGCGAGCCTGGCGGGCGTCGAGCGGCCGCCGGCGTCGACCCAGGCGCGCACCGGGCGCAGCCCGTGCAGGGCGTTGACGGTCCAGGCCTCCAGCCGCGTCAGCTCGGCCAGGCTCACCCGCTCACGCCTGATCGGGCAGCGCCAGTCGTCGGCCAGCCGTTCCAGATGGATCCTGGTCACCGACGGCAGCACGGGCAGCCCGGCCTCGGGCACGCACAGCGTGCCGCCGCGCCACCACACCAGCGCGCTGTGGGCGGTCTCCAGCGCGGTGCCGTCGCCGTCGTAGAGCACGGCGTCGTCCGCGCCCGCCGCCCTGGCCCGATCCCGCAGCCCGGCCAGGACCCGCAGATCCGGGCCCTTGACCGTGGGCCGCGAGCGCGGGTCGGGCTCCGGCGGGATCCAGAGCGTCACGTCCTCGTCGGACGGCCCCGGCCACGCTCTGGGCCACAGCGCCAGCCGGGGCTCGGCCCCGCCGTACGCCTCGATCCGGGGGAACCAGAGGCCGTGCTCGGGCAGCCAGAGCCGCACCGCGTCCAGGAACCGGTCGATCGTGGTCAGCTCGGGCACCAGCTCCGCGCAGGAGCACAGGAACCGCCGCTCGTGCAGTCCCAGCCCGCGTACCCGCCCCTCGGCGACCAGCCAGGAGTCGACGACCGAGGGCTCGCCCGGCCGCCACCACGTGGCGGAGGTCAGGCCGGACGACTCGTTCCAGACCATGCGCTCGCTCGTGCGCTCGTCGGCGCGGACAGTCATGCGCTCACCACTCTCCCTCGCGCACCGCGAAGCGGCGCAGCTTGCCTGTCGGGGTGCGCGGCAGCCGCGGGCAGAACCGCACGCTGCGCGGCACCTTGTACGGAGCCAGCCTGCGCCTGGCCAGGCCGATCAGCTCGCTCTCCAGTCCGATGGCGTTCTCCGGCCGGATGACACCTACCCCGTCCGCCTGAGAGGGCACCGCGCCCGGCCGGGGCGCCGCGTCCGGCTGGGCGGGCACCACGAAGGCGCGTAGTTTGCGCGCGCCGCGCTCGTCGGGGATGACCGCCACCGCGACCTCGGCCACCGCCGGGTGCTCGGCCAGCACCCGCTCGATCTCGATGGGGGAGACGGTGATGCCGCCCACCATCTCCATGTCGTCCACGCGCCCGCAGTGTTTCAGCGCGCCGCCGTCCACGTATTCGGCCAGGTCACCGGTGCGCAGCCAGCCGTCGCGCAGCGCCCGGGCGGTCTGCTCGGGACGCCCCAGATATTCGGTCATGACCGAGGCGCCGCGCACCCAGATCTCGCCCTGGCCCAGGGTGACCCGGGCGCCGTTCCTGCCGCGCAGCACGATCTCGTAGCCGGGCAGCGGGCGGCCGATGGTGCCGGGCTCGTCGCGCCAGGCGGTGTTGGAGCAGTAGGCGTGGCCGACCTCGGTCGAGCCGAGCTGGTCCAGCACCGGAGCGGAGAGCAGCTCACCGACCCTGGCTCCCAAGGTGGTGGACAGAGGCTCGCCCGCCGAGACGGCCAGCCGTACCGAGGAGAAGAGCTCAGGCGGGCACTCGGCCAGCAGGTTGGCGTAAGCGCTCGGCACCCCGTACAGCAGCGTCACGCCGTGGCGCGCGACGATCTCCGCGGTCTCCGCCGGAGCCGTCCGGTGCGGGACCAGCACCGCGGAGGAGCCGGAGAAGAGCGGGAAGACCAGCGCGTTGCCCAGGCCGTAGGCGAAGTAGAGCTTCGAGATCGACAGCGTCACGTCGTCGGGGCGCACGCCCACCACGCCTTCGCCCGCCGCCCGCTGGTAGCGGGCGAGGTCGGCGTGGCGGTGCAGCGCCGCCTTGGGCAGGCCGGTCGTGCCGGAGGTGTACTGCGCGTACAGCGGTGTGTCGCCGGTGACGCACGCGGCCGGTCCGGTGGGGGCGCTCGCGGCCAGCCGGATCAGCCGCTCGCCCGTCAGCACCGCGGGGCCGTCGAAGCGGCCGGTGAGACGCTCTTCCGTCACCACGAGGCCGGCCCGGCAGTCACCGGCCATGAAGGCGTGGTCGTCCGGGGACAGGTCGGGATTGATCGGGATCGCGACCGCGCCGAGCCGGGCCGCGGCCAGGAACGCCGTCACCCACGCGATGCCGTCCTGCATCGCGATCAGCACCCGGTCGCCGGGCCGGACGCCGTGGTCGACGAGGACGGAGGTGGCGCACGCGGCCAGCGTGTGCACGTCGCCGTGGGTCCAGGAGCGCTCGGCGGTGTGGAAGGCGGGCCGCTCCCACCAGCCCTCGCGACGGGCTTTCGCGGCCAGGTGGATCGCGCAGTTGGCGGTCCCGGTCGGCGTGCCCTTTCCGGCGTCCTTCGCGGCGGCCGGCAGGTGAACGGGTTCGCGGCCGGGCAGGACCTCAGCCATGACGGGACCTCCCCGGCAGATCGCGGGAGTCTTCCGGCGGGACGCGGGAGATGGGCGGCGTGCCACGGGGGCGGCCCGGCAGGCCGAGCGGGGCGACGAGGAGGGCGCCGTCCACGGGGCCGACCGGCCACCAGCCGTGGCCGACCAGGTCGGCGAGCGCGTCGTCACGGTCGTCGGCCAGCGAGGTGGCGACCAGGGTGCCGAGCAGCCACAGGATCGCGCCGGACATCGCCAGCGCGTCGCCGTCACCGGGCTCGGCGGGTTCGAGGCGCGGGGTGGCGACCAGCATCGCCACGTGCTCGGCCAGCTCCAGCCGGTCCTCGCGGCCGTCTGCGACCAGCCGCGCGCGAGCCTCCGAACGGCGGCTCTCCAGCCATGCCAGCCAGCCGGGATCGACCCGATCGAGCAGTGCGGCGGGCACGTCCTCCACCTGCCGCACCGGCATGCCCTCCACCTCGCCCGGCGTGTGGCTCCCGCTCGGCGGGCGGGCGGACAGGGCGTGCAGCAGGGCGGCGACGCGGTGGCCGCCTGGACCGAGGTCGGCGGCGAGTCCTTGGGGCGGGGCGCTCAGCTCGAAGTACCGTGCCATCGCGTCTCCACCTCCGGAAAGTCCAGCCCGAGCTCGTCGCAGAGCAGCACCCGGGTACGACGGACGAACTCCGCGCGCGACTCGTCGTTGGTCAGCCGCTTGATGCCCCACCTGCGGAAGATCTCGTTGTTCCTGGAGTCGCTACGCCCGAAGAAGGGCAGCGTCATCTCGATGAGATGGTGCGCCGACGAGCGCAACCGCTCGTGGACGGCCGGATCGGCGGCCAGCTGCTTTGCCGTCGTGGCGCCGAATCCGACGTGAAAGCGCTCCTCGGGCATCAGCGACCGGCACAGCTTGCGCAGCGGCAGGTACGAGCATTCGCACAGGTCTTCCATCAGCACGACCTCGGCCAGGTCCACGATCGCCTTGGTCATCACGTATCCGGTCCACGACTCCACCTGATAGTCGAAGACCGACAGCGGTGCGCGATTATGCGCGTCCGCCAGGCCGAGCTCGTTCGCGAGTTTGTTGAACTTCAGATGATGGCCGTACTCCTCCATGGCCATTCTGCAGGCGAGCCATTTCTCGCGCGGGGTGGGCGCGAGTGAAATGGAGGGCTCGTCGAACACCGCCGCGCCTGCCGCTTCGTTGCGGACGTGGCTGGTGATGATCTTGCCGAGAGCGGTGACGTACTCCTCGCCGAGCGCGTGCGCCGCGGCGGCGTCGGGGACGTCCTGCGTGAGCGTCTGCGGCACGTCGCCTCCCTTCCAGACTTACCGGTGGAAGCTAAATGCGCACCTGGAGCACGGGCAAGTGCCCGGATGGCCACCTCGAAAGAGGGGGCCCGACTTCGCCTCGCGGATCGAAAGGGCACGTTTATCGTGTCTCCGCTGAACAGCCGTTTCCGGTCGGGCAGCAAGGTAAGGCGAACCTAAGCACAGAATGGCTAGTGGGCAGGCTTAGTCAGAAATTTCGAGATTTGTCGGCCGTTGGCAGGCATGCCAGCGTTATATGCCATGACGGAAACGGCGATGCGTCAGCACCATGTGCCCGTGCAAGGCAGGGTGCTTCCGGCCGAGGATCTGGAAGCGCCGGTGAGCGAGCTGACCGGGCTGCCCTGCCGCGCCATCCAGACCGTCCAGGGCGGAGGCCTGATCCTGCTGGCGGAGGCCGCCCCCGGAGCCGAGCCGCCGGCGCGCCGGGTGCGGGCCGCCGTCCTGGACGCCTGCGGCGCGGTGGTGGAGACGGTGGTGACGACCGATCCGGGGTCGCTGACCGGCGACCGGGCCGAGCTGGTGACCCGGTACCGGCGCAACCTGCTGCCGGTGCGCGCCGTCGACACGCTGACGATCCCGCCCGGCGCACCGGTGCCCGACACCCGGGACCGCCGCGCCCGCGATCTTCCGGCCGCGCAGGCCCCGCGCGAGGCGCGGAACGCCCGCCCCGCCGCGGCCTCGCGACCCGTCCTCAGCCTGGAGGAGATCGCACGCGCCGCAGCCGAACTCCTCGGCATCCCGCCGGAGGACGTCGACCCCCACGAGGACCTCATCGCCCAGGGCATCGACTCCATCCGCGTCATGCAGCTCGCCAACGACTGGCAGCGCCAGGGCATCAAGGTCAAGTTCGCCGACCTGGTGGAGTCTCCCACGGTCGCCGCCTGGCACGACCTGCTCCGGTCGAGCGGCAGCACCGCCCCGCCGCCCCCGGAGGCCGAGCCGGTCGACCGCCACGCGCCGTTCGGTCTCACCCCGCTCCAGCACGCCTACTGGTTCGGCCGCCGCGACCGCCAGGTGCTCGGCGGCGTCGGCTGCCACTTCTACGTCGAGTTCGACGGTCACGACATCGACCGCGACGCCCTGGAGGGCGCCGCCCACGCGCTGTTCGAGCGGCACGACCTGCTGCGCGCACGCTTCCTCGACGACGGCACCCAGCAGATCCTGCCCCGCCACCCGTGGCCCGGCCTGACCGTCCACGACCTGCGCACCGCGCGGGACACCGAGGCACGCCTGCTCGGCCTGCGCGAGCGCCTGTCGCACCGGCGCCTCGAGGTCGAGCGCGGCGAGGTGCTCGATCTGACGCTCTCCCTGCTGCCGGACGGCGCCTACCGCCTGCACGTCAACGTCGACCTGCTCGTCGCCGACGTCCGCAGCATCCAGATCCTGCTGGAGGACCTGGCCGGCCTCTATCGGGGCGCGGACCTGCCTCCGCTGGCCTACGGGTTCCCCGACTACCTCGCCGAGCGTGATCGGCTGCGCGCGGACGACCGTGAGGCCGACCGCCGCTACTGGGCCGGCCGGCTGCCCGAGCTGCCCCCCGGCCCGCGCCTCCCGCTGGCCGTCGAGCCAGAGAAGGTGGCCCGGGTACGGGTCGTCCGCCGCGAACGCAGGCTCACCGCCGAGGAACGGGAGCGGCTGGCCGGGCGGGCCCGCGCGCACGGCGTCACGCTGCCAATGGTGCTGGCGGCCGCGCTGGCCGAGGTCGTCGGCACGTGGAGCGGCGAGCCACGGTTCCTGCTGAACGCCCCGCTCTTCGACCGGCAGGTGCTGCACCCCGACGTGGAGCGCATGGTCGCCGACTTCACCAACCTCATCCTGCTGGAGGTGGACCTGTCCCGGCCGCAGACGTTCGCCGAACGGGTGGCGTCCTTGCAGGCCCGCTTCCAGCGCGACATGGCGCACTCGGCCTACTCCGGCGTCGAGGTCCTGCGCGACCTCGGCCGGGGCGGCCGCCACGACCGGGTGACCGCGCCGGTGGTCTTCACCAGCGCGCTCGGCATGGGCGACCTGGTCGGCTCGGACGTGCAGCGCAGCCTGGGCGGCCTGGGCTGGATGCTCTCGCAGACGCCGCAGGTCTGGCTGGACCACCAGGTGGTCGAGGTGGACGGCGGTCTGCTGGTCAACTGGGACGCCGTCGAGGAGCTCTTCCCGCCCGGCGTGCTGGACGGCATGGCGGACGGCTACGACCACCTGCTCGGCTGGCTCCTGGAGCACGACTGGGACGCACCCGCACCGCCGCTCGTGCCGTCGTCGCGGCTCGGAGCCCGGACGGCCGCCAACTCCACCGCGGCGCCGCTGCCGGAGGGCGCGCTGCACGCGCGCTTCTTCGAGCGTGCCCGCCGCGATCCAGCTCGTGTGGCGATATGTCCGGATATCACGTATGGCGAGCTGGCCGAACGGGCGTTGCGCGTGGCGGGTTACCTGCGCGGCCGTGGCGTACGGCCCGGTGAGGCGGTCGCCCTCTGCCTGCCGAAGGGGCCCGATCAGGTGGCGGCGGTTCTGGGCGTGCTCGCCGCCGGCGCTCTCTATGTCCCCGTCGGTCTCGACCAGCCCGAGGCTCGCAGGGAGCAGATCATGCGGCGCGCCGAGGCTCGCCTCCTGCTGACGGACCTGCCCGATGCGGCGCCGTTGGTGGGTCCGGTGGAGGTGGATCCGGGGGCGGGGGCGTATGTGATT